>NZ_JBQCYD010000007.1:50367-70456 GCF_052088025.1 Senegalia sp. (in: firmicutes)
GACTTATTAAATATAGGTTGCCTTGCTATAAACAATTTACCACCTCCAATTTTGATATAATAAAAATGAGACTATAGTCTCATTTTTATTATATCAAAATCTGACAAATTATGCTATATTTTTATTCAATTGTCAAAATAATATATCTGCTTTATACTAATATATTTATGATAAATATTTTTTATAACTATTTTTTTAGTTTGTAAGACATTATCTATCTAATCTTACTATATGACTGTATGGATTCTTTTTATTTTCAATTAAATCAGCAATTATTCTTGACCCAGCCATAGAATAACAGGTTCCATTACCTTCATATCCTAACAAATAATATTTATTTTTATGGATTGGATCTGCTCCTATAAAGGGTAGATTATCTGTAGAAATACCAAATAAAGCATTCCATCTATTCTCTACTTCTAAATTTAGTCCATCAAATAAATCATTAATTTCTTTGGCTATTTTTTCTGTCTTTTCTTTTAAATCCTCTATATTTTTTTCAAGCTTATTTATTTCTTCATCTAGTCCTCCTGCTATTATTCTCTTGTCTGTAGTGGTTCTAAAATATAAATAAGGGTTTTTAGTTTCCCAAAACATAAGATCTTCTTTCCATGGTAATTTTTTTAAAGGTTTTGAACTAATAGCATAGGTTCTATTTATTTGAGCCTTATCTTTTATAATTGGATAGATATTTGTATAACCTGTTGCAAGTATTATGTTTTTAAATTCTATTTTATATCCTTCTTTTGTATAAATTTGATTTGAAGCCATACTATCTAAATTCACTTGAGTATTTTCAAAGTATTTAACCCCATTTTTTTTATTTTCCCTAGTCAAAGCTTTTATAAATTTATAAGGATTTACATCAGCATCTCTAAAAGTTTTAATTGCAAAAGGTTTATCTAAACTATAATCTTCAATTAATTTATCATTAGCAATACATTCTACTGGGAAGTTATATTTTTTTAAGGTTTTGTATTCTTTTTCTAGTTTGTTCTTATCTTGCATATCACTAGCATAATATATACTACTCTTTGATCTATAATCTGTTTCATAATTTAATTTATCGTTTATAGCTGTTAAATCATCCAGAGATTTCAAACACATTTCATAAAATAATACAGCTTTTTTTTCACCAATTTGTTCTATTAAATCAGATAGCATAATATCACTGCAAAATTGAAGTAAACCTGTATTAGCTGTACTACTGCCTTTAGCTACTTGATCTTTTTCTACAATTATAACCTTATGATTTCTATTTGAAAGAATGTAAGCTGCTAAAGTCCCACTCATGCCTCCACCTACAATAAGTATTTCTGTTTTCTCGTTTTTCTTTATTTTTTCAAATTTAATATCATCTTCCTTACTGACTGTTTTATCCCAATAGGTATCTCCAAAATATAATTCCATTCAAATATCTCCTTTGTTTTTATTTTATTAATACCCATACTTTAAAATTTTATTTTTCTTTTAAAAAAGTTTCTGCAATTGCCTTTGACGAACTTCCAAGCTCCACCTTATAGCCTAATTTATATAGTGCCATTTCTAATGCTCCCATTATTCCATACACTTCTACATGGTGGATTGACCCTAAGTGTCCAATTCTAAAAATTTTGCCTTTTAACTTTTTAAGACCGCCACCAATTACTATATTGTAATCCTCACTCAAAACTTTAGATAAATCAGGGTAATTAATACCATCTGGTAGTATTATTGCCGTAACTGTATTAGAACCATCTTCATCACTTGTAAGTAGTTTAAGGCCCATTGCATGAGCTGAATTTCTAATAGCATTTGTCATAAGTTCATGTCTATTCCATACATTTTCTAGTCCTTCTTCCAAAAGTATATCTATAGATTCTTTTAAGCCAAATAATAATGTAGTTGCAGGAGTATATGGAAATTGGTTCCCTTTCATTCTTTCTTTTACTGCTTTAAAATCCCAATACCATTTACTTATATCAGATTTTTCTACCATATCCCATGCTCTTTTGCTAATTGATACTATACCAAGCCCTGGAGGTAACATAAGTCCTTTCTGAGATGAAGATATAACTACATCTAAGTTCCACTCATCTGTTTTAAGTTCTAATGAAGCAAGAGAACTTATTGCATCTACTACAATTAATGCCGGATGATTTAATTCTTTTATCATTTCTGAGATACCTTTGATGTCATTTTTAATTCCTGTTGATGTTTCATTGTGTGGTAAACATACTGCTTTTATTTCCTTATCCTTATCATTTTCTAAAACTTCTTTGATATCTATCGGACTTACAGAGGATCCCCATTCTTTTTCTATTGGTATTACATTTAAACCATGATTTTCTGCTATATCAGCCATCCTATCACTAAATACCCCCAACTTAATTACAGCTAGCTTATCTCCTCTTGAAAATAAATTAACTATGGAAGCTTCTAAAATTCCACTGCCTGAGCTTGGAAATAACAAAAGATCATTTTCTGTTTTATAAATTTTCTTTAATCCACTTACACAATAACCCACTAGTTCTTCAAATTCTTCCCCCCTGTGGTTTAATAATGGCTTAGATAAACTTCTAAGTATCCTTTCTGGTACATTTGTTGGTCCTGGTATTTGTAAATATTTTCTTCTTTCCATTTTCTTAGCTCCAATCTATATATTATTTATTGTTTCTTTGACCACTTTTACAACTCTCTCTATTTCATTTTCTTCAATTCCTAAGTGTGTAACCATTCTAAAACTATCATCTGAAATTCTTTTTGCTTTAATTTTATTTTCTTTTAACCTATCTAAAAATTCATCTATAGTTATTGGTAGTTTCTTTACTGAACCTGTTAATATTGATGTATGGATATTATCTACATTTACATCTAAACCTTCTATAGCACTTAGTTTTTCACCTAGTATTTTTGCATTTTTATTATCTTCTTTTAATCTAGGTATCATCTCTTTAATAGCTACTATAGCTGGTGCTGCTAAAAAACCTGCTTGTCTAAAGCCCCCACCTAATCTTTGTTTTATCCACCTTGCCTTTTCTATGAACTCCTTATCTCCTGCAAGTATTGCTCCAAATGGTGCACATAGACCTTTTGTAAGTGCAAACATTACTGCATCTACATTTTTCACTATATCTTTAACCTCTACATCTAAGGCCACAGCTGCATTAAATATTCTTGCACCATCCATATACACTGGTATATGATGTTTTTTCCCTAATTCACATACTGCATTTATATTATCTATAGGAACAACAAAACCTGCATTTAAATTGTTAGTATTTTCAATACATATAAGTCCTGTTTTAGCATTTTGAATTCCTTTATTCCTAATTAAACTTTCCATTTTTTCTATATCATAATATCCATTTTCTACATTTATAGGCCTAGTTTGGACTTGAGAAAGTGCTGCAAGTGCTCCTACTTCTAAATTGTATATATGAGAAGTATCACCTATGATAACTTCCTCTCCTCTATTTGTAAATGTCATAACAGCTATTTGATTGGCAAGGGTGCCAGATGTAGTAAATAAAGCATCTTCTTTGCCTAAAATATCTGCTGACATTTTTTCAAGTTTTTTTACAGTAGGATCGTCTCCTAATATATCATCTCCTACTTCTGCATTATACATAGCATCTCTCATAGATTGGGTCGGCTGTGTTATGGTATCAGATCTTAAATCAATATAGTTATCCATATATAACTCCTTTCGTATTCATATCATTAAACTTTGTTATTTTTACTACACAATAATATTAAAGCAAAATTTATGCCAAGTCTAATATTATTTCTAAACACATGTATTTCATGCTCTTATATAATAAATTAACCTTTTTTTATACAGTAAAAAACGTTACATGTTTTAATTATGCAACATGCAACGTTCCAATTTTAAACAATTATATTATATTTTTTCATTTTCCTCCATAGAGTAGTTCTTGATATCCCTAATATCTTTGATGCTTTTGTTATATTTCCATTAGTGGATTCTAAGGCATTGTTTATAGCAATATTTTCACTTTCGTTAATATTTATAATTTTAGTGTCATTATTATTTTTTCTTTTATTATTTTCTAATGGCTTAAATATATATTTTATATCTTATAAATTCATAATTGGTTTTTTGCTCATAACTACTAATCTTTCTGTGAAATTTTTAATTTCTCTTACATTCCCTGGCCAATCATAATCACACAAGTATTCTATTGAATCATTGGTTAGAATAATTTTATCTTTATTAAACTTTTGACTAAAGGCCCCTATAAAGTTTTTTAGAAAATAGTGTATGTCTTCTTTTCTATCCCTAATTGGTGGAATATAAAGTTCTAAAATATTTACCCTATAATATAAGTCTTCTCTGAACTTATTTTCCTTGATTAATTTATATAGGTTTTTATTTGTAGCAGCAATAATCCTCACATCAATTGGAATCACCTTCTTACCACCTATTCTCATTATCTGCCTTTCTTGGAGGACCCGGAGTAGTCTTCCTTGTAAAAGTTGCTCCATTTCTGATATTTCATCTAAAAATAAAGTTCCCCTATGTGCTAATTCAAATAATCCTTTTTTACCATTTTTATTAGCTCCCGTAAACGCACCAGGCTCATAGCCAAAAAGTTCAGATTCTAAAAGGCTTTCAGGTAGGGCAGCACAATTTAAGGCAACAAATGGTCCATTTTTTCTATTACTTAGATTATGAATGCTTTGGGCCATTATCTCTTTACCTGTTCCAGTTTCACCCTCTATTAAAATAGTAGATTCTACCTTTGCATATTCTTTTCCAATACGAATTATCTCTTTTATATTTTTTCCTTCTCCTAAAATATCTTCAAAGTTATACCTTGCAATATGTCCATTTTGAACCACTTCTCTTCTTAGCATACCTTCCATTTCTTCAATTTTCATTGCATCTTGGAATATTATTACTGCACCTAAAATTTCTTTCTTAACCTTAATAGGTACTTTAGATATAATATATTTTTTATCATCAATATTTTCAATAGATTCTATTTCTTCCCCATTATCATTTAATATTTGATTAATATTTATATTAGGTATAATTTTATCTATTTTTTTATTAAGAATATCCTTGCTTTTTTTCTTTAATAACCTTTCTGCAGGAGAATTCAAAAAAATAATTGCACCTTCTTCATCTATAGAAACTATACTGTTTTTTGAATGTTCAACTATAGCCTTATATCTTTCTGCCTTTTCCTTTTGATTTATTGTGGCAATTGCTATTCTTTTACTTTCTTTTATGGCAGTTTTTATCGATTCTTTACCAGTTTGAATTACAATAGGTACCATATTATATTTTTCACTATATTTTTTTATTATCCCCCCACCTACAATAACTTTAACCCCTAACTTATATAACTGCCTTACTCTCATTTCTACTTCATTTTCAGTATTCACAACATGCTTTTCAAACTTTTTTCCTGATATTTTTTCATAATTTTCAATTGAAGATAACATATTTTCAAATGCTAAAATTCCAATTTTTTCATTATAATCTTCTGCTAATTTTATAGTATTAAATATATCTATACTTTTTATAGGTATTTTTACAGTAGGAACATTTATCTTTGCTTCTAAAAGTAGTAATTGAGTTCCACCCCTAACTATTATGGCATCAAAAGATTCTTTTTCTAATTTTCTAGATATTTTTAGTCCTTTTTCCATTGAACCTTCAAATACTATAATTTGTTCTTCAAATTCTTTTGATGCTTCTTTTGCAATATTCACTATATCCTTTGGTGCAATAATTGCTATTTTTAGCATATCCCTCACCCTTTTATGAAGATTGATTTTTATTTTAATAAATACTTATATCTATATGATATTATCACTTTAACATAAGTTCAATAAATATCATAATATATATTATACCATTATGAAAGGAATGATTGATTTGTATAATAGCTACCAATGCCCCTATTATGGCAATGAATCAATATGTAAAAGATGTCCTTATTATTACTGGCACCAGGTATATAATTTTACGAAATTAAAGGATTATGGAAATGACCCTTTCGTTGTTAATATAGAAAAAATCACTAAAAGAAATACCAACTTTCGTACTGCCCTATGGACTGGGAAACATTTACAGCTCACTTTAATGGATATAAAGGTAGGAGGAGATATAGGATTAGAGGTCCATCATAATCTTGATCAATTTGTACGTATAGAACAAGGTCAAGGTATTGTAATGATGGGAGATACAAAAGATAATTTAGATTTTAGAAGGAAAGTATATGATGATTATATATTTATTATACCTGCTGGCAAGTGGCATAATTTAATCAATACAGGAAATAAACCAATTAAATTATATTCTATTTATGCTCCACCAGCTCATCCTCATGGTACAATTCATAGGACTAAGGAAGATGCAATGGAAGATCATAACCATTATTAATAGAAAAAAGCCATATAATAAACTTTAAGTTTATATATGGCTTTTTGTCTATTTAATGATATCCTTAACTACTTCTGAGGCAATTATTAGTCCTGCTGTAGGGGGTACAAATGAAGTACTCCCAGGAAGTTGTCTTCTGGTATGGTTAACTTCACCTACATCTATTGGAATCACAGGTTTTTCTTTTGAATACACTACCTTTAACTTTTTTATTCCCTTTCTTTTAAGTTCTTTTCTCATAACTCTTGCAAGTGGACAAATCGAAGTTTGATAAATATCTGATACTTCTAACATTGTAGGATTTAATTTGTTTCCTGCTCCCATGCTACTTATAACTGGTATACCTTTTTTATTACATCTTTCTATTAAATCAAGTTTAGATGAGACCATATCTATAGCATCAATTACATAATCAAATTTATCAAATAAAAGTCCCTCCGCAGATTCACTATTATACAATTCTTTAAAGTAAATTACTTCTGCTTTAGGATTTATATCTTTTATTCTTTCTTTCATAGTTTCTACTTTTGATTTCCCAACAGTTTTTCTCGTTGCATGGATTTGTCTGTTAATATTTGTAAGACAAATATCATCATCATCTACAAGTATAAATCTTCCTACACCACTTCTAACTAGTCCTTCCACTGCAAAAGTCCCTACTCCACCTATTCCAAATATGGCTACACTACTATTTTTTAGTTTATTTAAATTTTCAGTTCCTATTACCATTTCCGTTCTTGAGAATTCATGTAACATTTTAAGTCCCCTTTAACTTTAGATTTCTATTTTATTTTACTGAATTAGATTAGCATATAAAAAAAATGAAGTCAATGATATAATATTAATAAAGGGGTGATTTTGTGGATACAATTTTAATAAAGGGAAAAATATATATTGAAAAAGATATTTTTAAAGAAGCATTATATATTAAAGATGGGATTATAAAGGAAATAGGCTCAAATGAAGCAATACTTAAAAATGATTGCAATAATATTATAGATTTAGAAAATAAAACAGTTATCCCTGGATTTAATGATAGTCATATGCATCTCTTAGGGATAGGAGAAGCTTTAAGTATTTGCAATTTAAATAATGCTAAGTCTATAAATGATGTTATTAAGTTAGGTAAAGCCTTTTTAAATGAAAATATGGATTATTTATATGGTAGAGGATGGAATCAAGATTATTTCACATCTGGTGAAAATCGTCTACTAAATAGATTTGATTTAGACAAAATATCCACTGATATTCCAATTGTATTTAATAGGGTTTGTGGCCATGTTTCAGTTTCTAATACTAAAGCCTTAGAATTACTTAATATTGATTCAAATACAAGAGTAGATGGAGGTACTATTGAAGTGGATAAAAGTGGCATACCTAATGGTATCTTTAATGAAAATGCCATATATTTAATTCAATCAATTATACCTGAAAAAAGTAAGGAACAAATTGAGTCAGAATTTTTAAAGGCTAGCAATTATGTAATAAGTGTTGGTATAACCTCTGTTCAATCATGTGACATTTCAGATACTACTAGAAATAGATTTGATGTTTTACATGATATTTATAATAATACTAAAACTAAATTAAGATACACTCATCAATATAATTTCCAAAATATAAATCAATTTAAAAATTATATTGATACAGAATTTAAATCTAATGATTATGATGAAAGGTTCTTGTCAAAGGGAATGCTGAAATTATTTAAAGATGGTTCCCTTGGAGCTAGAACTGCCTTGTTATTAGATAAGTATAAAGATGATGATAGCACTAAGGGTGTAGCAGCATTAAGTGACGGGCAATTACAAGACTTATGTAATCTTGCTAGTAAAAATGATATCAAAGTAGTAACTCATGCAATTGGAGACTCAGCTATAGAAAACGTGATAAATACTTATGAAAATACTATGACTAATAATGAAAATAAACTCCGCCATGGTATTGTACATTGCCAAATCACAAATGAAGAACAATTAAAAAGAATTTCTGATTTGAGTATATCTGTTATGGCCCAACCCATATTTTTAGATTATGATATTGATATTGTAGAAAAAAGGGTAGGCAAAGAATTAACTAGAACTTCTTATGCATTTAATACTTTAAATAAAACTAATGCACAGTTAAGTTTAAGTACAGATGCACCAGTTGAAGATGCTAATCCCTTCCCTAATATTTACTGCGCAGTAAATAGGATGAAATTAGATGGCAGATCTTCAGATAATTTTATACCTGCTGAAAGAATGACCATAGAAGATGCCATTGATGCTTATACAGTTGGAAGTGCTATAAATGAATTTAAAGAAGATTTTAAAGGTAGGTTAAAACCTGGATATGTAGCTGATTTAATAGTATTAGATAGTGATATATTTACCATAAATAGTATGAATATAAAGGATATTAAAGTTGAAAAAACCATGATAGATGGTGAATTTGTATATATTAAAAAACAAACTCTTAATTAAGAGTTTGTTTTTTAATATATAGCTATATCTTTCCTGTAGTACATTCCATCAAATTTAATCTTATGGATTTCTTTATAAATATTTTCACGTGCTGAATTAATGTCTTCTCCTAAAGAAGTAATGCTTAATACTCTACCACCATTTGTAACTAATTCACCATTTTCATATTTACTTCCATTATGAAATACCATTAAAGAATTGCTTAAATCTTTTAAACCTGTAATTGAAAATCCCTTTTCGCATTTCTTAGGATATCCCCTTGAGCTAGTAACTACTGTAACGCAAGCTTGATCTGTCCATATTAAATCTGATTCTTTTATTTTATTGTCTATTGTTTTTTCAAATATATCTATCAAATCTGATTCAAGTCTTGGCAGCAATACCTCAGTTTCTGGATCTCCAAATCTAACATTAAACTCTAATACCTCAATATCATCTTCTTCTATCATAAATCCTATAAATATTATTCCATTATACTCTAATTTTTCTTCTTTTAAACCTATACTAATTTTTTCTAATACTGCTTTTTCTATTTTTTCTTTTAACTTATCTGTAAATAATTCACTAGGAGAATATGCACCTATTCCTCCTGTATTTAGTCCCTTATCTCCTTCAAGTATCTTTTTATAATCTTTTGCACTTTCCATTGCTATTATCTCGTTTCCAGATACAAGGCAAATTAAAGATGCTTCTACTCCATAAATAAATTCTTCTATTATTACCTTTTGACCCTGGTCTCCAAATATCTTTTCTTTTAATATATCTTTTAATGTTGCAATAGTATCTTCTTCATTTTCACAAATTATAACACCCTTTCCAAGGCATAATCCATCTGCTTTTATTACAAGGGGATAAGAAAAGTTTTTTACTCCCTTAATAGCTTCATCATAATCTGTAAAAGATTTGTATTTAGCTGTCTTTATATCATATTTTTCCATGAATTTTTTAGAAAATTCTTTGCTTGCTTCTAATTTACTTGCTTTTTTATCAGGACCAAATATTCTTAAATTATTTTCTTTAAACTTATCTACTATTCCAAGTACAAGAGGCTCTTCAGGTCCTACTATAGTTAAATCTATATCTTTATCTATAGCAAATCTAAGTAGTCCATCTATATCATTTGAAGCTATATCTACATTTTGCGCAAGATCTCTAGTTCCGCCATTACCTGGTGCGCAATATATCTTACTTGCTTTTTTTGATTTACTCATTTTAAAGCATAAGGCATGTTCGCGTCCTCCACTACCTATAACTAATATATTCATTTTTTACCCCCTAACTATTAATGTTTAAAATGTCTAATACCAGTAAAGACCATAATCATATTGTTTTTATCTGCCTCTTCTATTACTTCTTCATCCCTTATAGATCCTCCAGGCTGAATAATAGCAGCTACACCTGCTTTTGCAAGTAATTCTATTGAATCTTTAAATGGGAAAAATCCATCAGAAGCTAGTACAGAGTCCTTTACCTTTTTTCCTGCTCTACTTATTGCATTATCAACCGCCCAAACTCTATTTACTTCCCCCAGACCTATTCCTATAGTTGCCTTATCTTTTGCTATTACAACACCATTGGAACTAATATGTTTTACTGATTTAAAGGCAAATAATAAATCTTCTAATTCTTCTTCATTTGGTTTTCTTTTTGTAACAATTTTGATATCATTTAATAAAAGTTTACTATCTTTTTCTTGAATTAGTATTCCACCTAAAACTTTTTTAATATCAAATTCATTTTTATTTTGTTTCATTATGTCTTTTATCTGTAAGATCCTTATATTTTTCTTTTTTCTTAGTATTTCTAAAGCTTCTTTACTATATGATGGCGCTAATACTACTTCTATAAAAATATCATTTATGCTTTTGGCTACTTTTTCATTTATTTCTCTATTTGAAGCTATAATACCACCAAATATTGATTTCATGTCACATTCATAGGCTTTAACATATGCATCTTCAATAGTTTTTGCACTTCCAATTCCACTTGGATTAGAGTGTTTTACTCCTACTATAGTAGCTTCTTCAAATTCCTTTAAAATTTTCAGTGCTCCATTTGAATCATTAATATTATTAAAAGATAATTCCTTACCATGAAGTTGTTTAGCTTTTGATAAGGTTCCGATCGTATTGTTTATCTCTTCATAAAAAGCTGCTTTTTGATGAGGGTTTTCTCCATATCTTAAATCCATTTTAGATTTATAGTTAAGAGTAATATTTTCTGGGAAGCTTATATCTTCTAATTCATTAAAATAATTAGATATCAAAGTATCATAATATGAAGTATAATTAAATACTTTTCTAGCTAAATATCTTCTAGTTGAAATATCTGTATCTTTACCTTTTTTAAGTTCATCTATTATTAAGTCATAGTCTTTTGGATCCACTATAACCGTAACATCTTTATAGTTTTTTCCAGCAGCTCTAATCATAGATGGACCACCTATATCTATATTCTCGATAATATCTTCATGGGTTGAATTTTCATCATTTATAGTTTCCTCAAATGGATATAGATTATTTACTACCATATCTATAGAATTTATATTCATCTTTTCTATTGTTTGTCTATGCTCTTTGTTTTCTCTTTTAAATAACAATCCTCCATGTATATATGGATTCAAAGTTTTAACCCTACCATCTAATATTTCTGGAAAATTAGTTATTTCTTCAACTTCTACTACTTCTATTCCTTCTTTAGATAATAAATCCTTAGTACCCCCTGTAGATATAATCTGCCATCCTAATTCTTTTAAAGAAGATGCAAATTCAACTATACCTTTTTTATCATATACACTTATTAAGGCCCTTTTCATTTTATCTCCCCCAATATTCTTGTTTTTCTACCATCTAAAACTATCCTATTTTCACAAAAAAGTTTTACAGCCATAGGTAAAATTTCATGTTCTATTTTTAACACTTTCTTTTGTAAGGATATGAAAGTATCATCTTCATCTATTTCTACAATTTTTTGCAATATTATAGGCCCTGTATCTACACCTTCATCAACAAAATGTACTGTAGCACCAGTATATTTACAACCATAATCTATTACTTGCTGGTGAACTTTCTCCCCATAACAACCCACTCCACAAAAACTTGGAAGCAAAGAAGGGTGTACATTTATAATTTTATTTTTAAAAGCTTTAATAAAATCATTTGTTAAAACCTTCAAATATCCTGCCAAAACTACTAGACCTATATCTCTGTTTTTTAATTCTTCTATCAATTTCAAATTATATTTTTCTATTGTGTCAAAATCCTTATGGTTTAAAAATAAAGTATCTATTTCTTTTTTTTCAGCTCTAACTAATCCGTAAGCATCCTTTTTATTTGATATTACTAGCTCTATCTTGGCTTTTATATCTTCTTTTTCAATTGCCTCAATTATGGCTTGTAGGTTTGTACCACTTCCTGAAATTAAAACTCCTATCTTTAGCACAATACTACTCCCTCATCACCTTTATTTATTTGACCTAATATATAATACTTTTCATTTAATTTATCTAATAATTCTTCTGCTTTTATTAAATCTTCTTTTGAAACTATAACTACCATTCCAACACCCATATTAAAAGTAGAATACATTTCATTAGTTTCAATATTGCCCCATTTTTCTAGTAAATTAAAAATAGTTGGAGTTTCTATTTTGGATTTATCTATATGAGCTGTCAATCCCTTTGGTAAAATTCTTGGCACATTTTCATATATTCCCCCACCTGTAATATGTGCTAGTCCCTTTATATCAATTTCATCTATTAGATTTAATAATGGATCTTTATATATACGAGTAGGTTTTAATAGTTCCTCGCCTATTGTAGTTTTTAGTTCATCTATAAAGCTATCTATTTTTAGATTTGCTCTTTCAAATACTATTTTTCTAACTAATGAATATCCATTACTGTGTAATCCATTAGAAGGAAGGCCTATTACAATGTCTCCTTCTTTTATATTAGAACCATTAATTATTTTTTCTTTATCAACAATACCCACACAAAATCCTGCTAAATCATATTCATCTTCTGAGTAAAGTCCTGGCATTTCAGCTGTTTCTCCACCTATTAAAGCAGCTGCTCCCTTTATACATCCATTTGATACTCCTTCTACAATACTTGCCATCTTTTCTGGCACAAGTTTTCCAGTAGATATATAATCTAAGAAAAATAAAGGTTTTGCACCTTGACATAATATGTCATTTACGCACATGGCTACACAATCTTCCCCAATAGTATCATGCTTATCCATCATGAATGCTATTTTAAGTTTAGTACCTACCCCATCTGTTCCAGATGCTAATACAGGATTTTTATATTTTTTTATATCCAATCCAAATAATCCAGAAAAACCACCTAAGTCTGATAATACTCCATCAGTATGTGTGTTTTTGATAAGATTTTTTATTAAACTAATTTGTTTATATCCTGCTTCTTTATCTACGCCTGAATCTTTATATGTTAAAGACATATTAATTCATCCTTTCTACTGGGTAATTACCTGTAAAGCAACCTCTACAAAAACCATTTTCTTCTCCTACAGCTTTTAACAATCCCTCTATTGAAATAAAGTGTAGTGAATCTGCTCCTGATATTTCTCTTATTTCTTTGCTAGTTTTAGTTGAACCTATTAAATGTTCCTTTGTTGGTGTATCCATTCCCAAATAACAAGTATTAGTTACTGATGGTGATGCAACTCTTACATGAACTTCTTTTGCTCCTGCATCCTTTAACATCTTTACTGTTTGCTTTATAGTAGTTCCTCTTACAATAGAATCATCTACTAAAATTACTCTTTTTCCAGCTATATTTTCCTTTAGTGGATTTAATTTGATTCTTACTCCTTGTTCTCTTAATTCCTTAGTTGGACTAATAAAAGTTCTTCCTACATATCTGTTTTTTATTAAACCTTCTGCATAAGGTATTTTTGATTCTTCTGCATATCCTATTGCAGCTATTATTCCAGAATCTGGAGCTCCTATTACTATGTCAGCTTCAACTGGAGCTTCCTTAGAAAGTACTTTCCCTGATTCAATTCTTGATAAATATATGCTTTTGCCATCTACTTCACTATCAGGTCTTGCAAAATATATTAATTCAAATAAACATAAAGCTCTTTTTTCAGGTCTTTTCTTTATAGATCTAATTCCATTATCATCAATTACTACTATCTCTCCAGGCTCTACATGTCTGATAAACTTTGCTCCTATAGTATCAAAAGCACATGTTTCTGAAGCTAATATATAATTTCCCTTTATCTTGCCAATAGATAAAGGTTTCATTCCATGAGAATCTCTTGCTCCCACTAATTTATCATTAGTCATAATAGCAAGTGAAAAAGATCCTTTAATTTCATCTAAAGCATTTTTAATAGCATCTTCTACATCATTTTTATGATGTCTTGCTATCAAATTAGCTATTAGTTCTGCATCTAAATCAGTTTGAAATATTGTTCCTTCATCTTCCAGTTTATCTTTTAATTTTATATAGTTTGCGAGTTTTCCATCATGGGCAAGGGCCAAGGCTCCCTTTCTATAGCCAACTACTAAAGGTTCTGTATTTTTGATACTTTTTGCTTCATCAGAAAAAGCATATCTTACTTGTCCAATACTTATATTCCCTCTAAATCTCTTTAAAATATCCTTATCAAAAACCTCATTTACAAGCCCCATATCTTTGTGATAATCTATGAATCCATTATTATTTATTGACATTCCACTAGAAACTTGACCTCTATGCTGAAGAGCATAGAGACCATAGTACATCATTTGAGAAATTTCATCTATATCTTTTCCATAAATTCCTAAAACACCACTCAAATTTATTCCCCCTTAGAAGTTTAAAGCTTCATTCATTTCTTCTACTTGTTTTTTTAATTCTAATTTATATTCTTTTAATGATTCTTTTAACTTCGGATATTTAAGTGATAACATTTGTATTGCAAGTAGTGCAGCATTTTCTCCACCATTGATTGCAACAGTTGCAACTGGTACTCCCTTTGGCATCTGAACTGTAGAAAGTAAAGAATCTAGTCCATCCATGGTAGAAGATTTTGCAGGAATTCCTATAACTGGTAATATACTAAGTCCTGCAAGTACTCCTGCTAAATGAGCTGCCTTACCTGCTATTGCTATGATTACTTCCACATCATTTTCTTCTGCATATTTGATAAATTCAACTGCCTTTTCTGGTGTTCTATGGGCTGAAATAACTTTCACCTCATATTCAATATTAAATTTTTCTAATATATCTACTGTCTTTTTACCTATCTCTTTATCTGAAATACTTCCCATTATTATACTTACTTTCATTTACACTACCTCCTAGTCAAAATATTTAACAGCTGATTTGAATATATTATGTTTGCCTTTTATTTCTATATTTTTATATAAATCTTTTTCCATTCTATCTATAGAAGAAATTGTTCCAAGTACTCTTCCATCTTTACTAGTTAAGGATTCTATATTTCCGAAAGATCCTGTAGGATTTTCTGATTTAAATGTAGTTGCAATTTGATTTTCTAAATTACTTTTATCCTTTAACACTATTCTACCTTCTCCAGTTGCTAGTGGTACTGTATACACATCACCTATATTCATAGAATTAAACCATGGGGATGAATTATTTTCTACTACTATATGACTTGTAGTAGATATGAAACCTTCTTTATTTTCTGCTAAAATTACTGAATCATCTATTAACCCTGCTTTAATTAATCCAGCAAATCCATCACCTATGCCTAGAATCAAACCATCGCCTATATTTAAATGTTTTTCTATTTCTTCTTTTATATAACTTTCATTTAAAATGAATTTCATAAGCTTACCACCTGTTTCAGGCTCACTACCAAATACTGCACCATGTGAAAAAGCAATTATTTGGTTTTGTTGTATTTTTTCTTTGAATTGTTTAAATGAATCTTCCATATTTGCTTTATTTGAAAATTTAAATACAAAGGTTTCTACTTCAGCTCCAGCATCTTTAAATGATTTTTCTAGAGTATATTCTCCATGATTTCCTGTAAATATCGGCAATAATACTTTGGGTTTTATATTCTTATTTGATTTTAATATAATGTTTTTAGTGTTTTTTATTTCTACTTTCTCTTTTAAATCCTTATTTTTTACTGGAAATATATCTTCAAGTGGACTTTCCCATATACTTATAAGTTTATCCATATCTCTAGCTTCACCATCTAAATAAATTTTCTTTTCATTTATAGTAGATCCTAATATTTCATATTCTATATCTTTTAGTATTTCTTCTGGATTTTCTTTTTTAGATAATTCAATTACTAAAGATCCAAGTAATGGTTTAAATAATTTATCTTTTTTAATATCATTAAATTTAAAACCTATTTTATTTCCAAAAGCCATTTCGCAAATGGTTCTAGCTACTCCACCCTCTTTTACACTTTGTGCGGCTTTTATCTTTTTATCATCTACTAATTCTTTGATTCTTCCATAATTCTTCTTTAATTCTTCAAAATCTACAAGTCCTTTATCATCTATCTTTAAAGGAATTAATACTAGATTACTACTTTCAGATTTGAATTCATTAGATACTATATTTTCTAATTTTTCAGTGGTTACTCCAAAGCTTAAAAGTGTAGGAGGAACATCTATATCTTCAAATGTACCACTCATACTATCCTTTCCACCTATACTTGCTATATCAAGTTCCTTTTGAACTAAATAAGATCCAAGTAAAGCTGAAAAAGGCTTGCCCCATTTAATTTCATTTTGATCTAGTCTTTCAAAATATTCTTGGAATGTTAATCTAATTTTTCTATAATCTCCACCTAATGCTACTATTTTTGCAATAGATTCTATTACAGCATAATATCCACCATGAAATGTGCTCCATTTAGCTAGATTTGGCTCATATCCATAAGTCATTATAGAGCAAGTAGAAGTTTGTCCATTAAGTAATGGAATTTTTGATACCATACCTTCTATAGGACTTAATTTGTATTTTCCACCATATGGCATCAATACTGTAGTTCCTCCTACTGTAGTATCAAAGTTTTCTACAAGGCCCTTTTGACTAGCAGCATTTATATCTTTAAGTATTGATTCTAATGACTCCATTTTTGATTTATTATTTAGCTCTTTTGGAATTTCTTCTAAATAACTTTCTTCTTTTGGACTTTCTACTTTTATTTTGATGTTTTTTCTTACACCATTCGTATCTAAGAACTCTCTTTTTATATTTACTATTTCTTTATCTTTCCAAACAATCTTTAATTCCTTCTCATCTGTAACTTTAGCTACTACATTAGCTTCTAAATCTTCTTTATTTGTTTCATGTAAAAATTTATCTAAATCTTTTTTATCTATTAAAACAGCCATTCTCTCTTGTGATTCAGAAAGTGTTATTTCAGTTCCATCAAGTCCTTTATATTTTAACTTTACTTTATCTAAATCTATATATAAGCCATCAGCTAATTCGCCTATTGCAACCCCTACTCCACCTGCTCCAAAGTCATTACATTTTTTTATCATTTTAGAGACATTTTCTTTTCTAAATAATCTTATTATCTTTCTTTCAAGTGATGGTTCCCCTTTTTGCACTTCTGCTCCACTTGTATGAAGTGATTTTTCTGTATGTCCTTTTGATGAGCCTACAGCTCCTCCAAGTCCATCCCTACCAGTTCTTCCACCCACTAGTAGTATTACATCACCTGGAGTAGGAGTCCCTCTATAAACCCAATCTTTAGGTGCAGCTGCAACTAATGCACCACATTCCATTCTCTTAGCTAAAAATCCTTCATCATAAATTTCTCTTACATATCCTGTGCTTGCACCAATTTCATTACCATATGAGCTATAACCTTTCATAGCTGTTGTAGTTATTTTTCTTTGAGGTAATTTACCTTTTAGAGTTTCATCATATTTCTTTCTAGGATCTGCAGAACCTGTTATTCTCATAGCTTGATATACATAACTTCTTCCAGATAGTGGATCTCTAATTCCTCCACCAAGACATGTAGCTGCTCCTCCAAATGGCTCCATTTCTGTAGGATGATTATGAGTTTCATTTTTAAACATCAATAACCATTTTTCATCCTTACCATCAATATCTACATCTATTTCTATACTTGCTGCATTTACTTCATCCGTCTCTTCTTTATCCTCTAAAAGACCTTTTTTCTTTAATTCTTTCATGTTTATAGTAGCTAAATCCATTAAAGTCATAGGCTTTTCTCTGTCTTCATAAGTGAAGTTTCTAGAAGATAGATATTTTGTAAGTGCATCTTCAAATACTTCTTTATATTTTCCTTCATTAAATTTTATATCTTTAATTTCTGTCATAAATGTAGTATGTCTACAATGATCAGACCAATAAGTATCTATTAATTTTATTTCTGTTATAGATGGATTTCTATTTTCACTTTCAAAATATTTCTTAGTAAATAATAAATCCTCTATATCTAGACCTATACTATAATTATCTTTAAATTCTTTTATTTGCTCATCATCAAAATCTATGAAACCATCTATTATTTCAACATCTTTTGCTTCTTCATTTTCTTCATTAAAAGTAAATTTATCTAAAGGTATTTCTTGTGCTGCTATGGTATTTATATGATACTTTTTCATCTTTTCTAATTCTTCATTATTTATATTTTTTAAAATTATTATTTCTGATTGTAATAGATCTATATCTTTATCTGGAAAAAGTGCTTTTACTAGTTTGTTGGTAAAAACTTCTCTTTTGTTATATTGCCCTTTTAATTCTTCTATTCTAAATGCTTTTTCATCATCCTTAAGTTTAAGTTCCTTATATAATTTATCTACTTTTTCTTCATATAAGAACTTTTCTATAATTTCTTTTGCTTCTTCTTCATTTGTGTTTATTAAATCATATACATTTATAATTCGTACATTTTCTAAATCTTTAATTTCTAGATAATTTTTAAATTCCTTTAAAAGATTTTTGGATTCTAAGTTAAAACCTTCTTTTTTTTCAATAAATATTCTATTATAATTCATTAATATTCCTCCTTTAAGATAAAAACCCAGACGGGTAGAGTTCCAGAGTGAAACCTACCCGCCTGGGTTTTTATCCCTTCGGTGTGATACTTTAAAAGTATCTGTATCGCTTGGACCAGCAAGAACAAATTCTCCGGAACCCTAGATACACTCTCACTCATAGTTAAATGATTATCGGTCATTTAATAGAAACGTTTCAACCATATTATGAAACTTATATGAGTTATTTTATTTAATTTAATATTATTTTACCTAGTTCAAATGGTTCAACATACTTGTTATCTTTATATACTCTCATATTACCTGCAGATATTTCATCTATTAATGCAATATGATTGTCTTTACCTACTCTTCCAAATTCTAATTTTATATCATATAATTCTAAATCTTTTTTTGATAATTCTTCTTTTATTATCCCACTTATTTCTCTCGTAAGTTCTGTTAATTTTTTATATTCTTTCTTAGTCATTATATTTAACATTTCTAATGCTTGATCAGTTATCAAAGGATCATCTCTTTCATCATCCTTTAAAGTAACTTCTACATAAGCATCTAGTTCTTTTCCTTCACTAGCATAGAGTCCATATCTTCTGATAAAACTTCCTACAGCTTTATATCTACATATTACTTCTACACCTTTACCAAATGGTTGAGCTTTTAATACAGTCATAGTTTGCTCATTTAAATCTGAATCTACATAATGAGTAGGAATACCATTATCATTGATTTTTTCAAAGAAAAATTTTGTAAGTTTAAGTCCTAGATTTCCCATACCCTCTATACTAAGTCCTACAGTATTGGCACCTGGATCAAAGACCCCATCATTACCTGTAACATCATCTTTAAACTTTAATAAAACCTTTCCACTATCTAATTCATATACATCTTTAGTTTTGCCTTTATATATAAGATTAATATTAAAAACCTCCTACTATAGTTTTTTTGACAAATAAAAGCCCAGACGGGTAGGTTTTCTTAAGCGAAACCTACCCGTCTGGGCTTTTATCCCTTCGGTGTGATACTAATAAGTATCTGTGTCGCTTGGACCAGCAAGAAAAAATTCTCCGGAACCCTAGACACACTCTCGCTCATAGACAGATGATTCATGGTCACCTAGTAGAAACGTTCCAACCTTATTATGGAACTTATATGAGCTTTTATTCGATTGTTATTATAATTAGATATTACCAAGTATATTTATATAAGTCAAGCTTTATTTTTTCTTAGGCTGTTTTTATCT
>NZ_JBQCYD010000008.1:0-68068 GCF_052088025.1 Senegalia sp. (in: firmicutes)
GAGTACCTATAATAGTATTTGTATATCATATTGTGATGCTAATTTATCTAATTTCTTTTTAAAATATCTAAGTTCATAGAAATTTCCTCGCTCTTGTATGTTGAAGAATTCTTCTCTATAATCATCTATTTCTTTTACTTTACCTGAGAAATATAGTGTTTGTATTTTATTTAATATCTCTGCAACTAAAGTGCTTTTCACTTGAAACATTTCTTGAGCTTCTACTATTTCTTCTCTTATTTCAGACATTTGTTTATCTAGATTTGATGCTGAAGCTGCTGCATTTCTAAGCTTAATGTTTATATGATCTGGCATATTGCCTTCAAATTTATAATTGAGTGAATGTTCAATAGTTGCCCAAAAATTCATTGCTAAAGTTCTTATTTGTATTTCTGCTAAGATATCCCTTTGGCCAAAAGCAGTATGAACTGGATATCTTATAATGATATGATAAGATTTATAGCCACTTTCTTTCGGATTATTAATATAATCTTTTTCATATTCTACCTTTAAATCTTTTCCATCTCTTTCCTTTATTAAATCTACAACCTTATCAATGTCTTCAACCATCTGACACATTATGCGGATACCTGCTATATCTTCCATCTTTTCAGTTATTTCATCCAATGGAATGTTTAATATTTTAGATTTATCTAATATACTAGATATCTTTTTTACTCTTCCTGTGATAAATTCAATGGGAGAATATTCGTCCATTTTCCTATATTCATTTCTTATACTCTTAAATTTTATCTTCAATTCCTCTACTGCTTGTTCATAAGGTATAAGAACTTGATTCCAATTTTGTATCATTTAAATTGATCCCCCTTTAAGTGGTGGAAAATTAAATCACCTTTAATTTAAAATTCTGCTGATTTTGTTGTTCTAGGGAAAGATATAACATCTCTAATATTAGTCATCCCTGTAAGATACATTATTATTCTTTCAAAACCCAGACCAAATCCTGCATGTTTTGTAGTGCCATATTTCCTTAAATCTAAATACCACCAGTATTCGTCTTTGTCTAAACCAAATTCTTTAATTCTCTCTTCTAACTTTTCTAATCTTTCTTCTCTTTGGCTTCCTCCAATAATCTCTCCTATGGCTGGAACTAATAAATCCATAGCTGCTACAGTTTTTTCATCTTCATTTAATCTCATATAAAATGCTTTTATATCTTTTGGATAATCTGTTACAAAAACAGGTTTATTATATACTTTTTCTGTTATATATCTTTCATGTTCTGTTTGAAGGTCAATTCCCCATTCTACCTTATATTCAAAACTTTCCTTTGATTCTTTTAGAATATCAATTGCTTTTGTATAAGTTATTCTTTCAAAGTCAGAATTAGCTACATTTGTAAGTCTTTCTTTAAGCCCTTTGTCTATGAATTTGTTGAAAAATTCTATTTCTTCCTTAGCATTTTCCATAACATATTTTATGATAAATTTCATCATATCTTCAGCTAAATCCATATCATCGCCTAAATCAGCAAATGATATTTCAGGTTCAATCATCCAAAATTCTGCTGCATGTCTTGGTGTATTAGACTTTTCCGCTCTAAATGTAGGTCCAAATGTATATACATTTCTAAATGCTTGAGCATATGTTTCAGCAGCTAATTGGCCACTTACTGTAAGTCCTGTTTCTTTTCCAAAGAAATCAGAGCTAGAATCAATTTTACCCTTTTCATCTCTTTCTATGTTTTCAAGATCTAATGTAGTTACTCTAAACATTTCTCCTGCACCTTCTGCATCACTTGAAGTTATAATTGGAGTATGAGTATATACAAAGTTTCTCTCTTGAAAGAATTTATGTATAGCATAACTTGCAAGAGATCTTACTCTAAATACTGCAGAAAAAGTATTGCTACGAGGACGAAGATGAGCTATAGTTCTTAGGTATTCAAAAGTATGACGCTTTTTTTGTAAAGGATAGTCACTTGGTGCTTCTCCTTCTATCTCTACCCTATTTGCTTGTATTTCAAAAGGTTGTTTTGCATCTGGTGTAAGTATTAATTTACCATGAACAATTATAGCACTGCTTACAGAAAGTTTTGATACTTCTTTAAAGTTTTCTAATTCACTATCAATAACTATTTGAATTCCCTTAAAAAAGCTCCCATCATTTAATTCTATAAAACCAAACTTTTTAGAGCTTCTAGATGTTCTAATCCATCCTGAAACTTTTATATCTTGATCTTTAAAATCTTCTTTTTTCTTATAAATTTCTTTTACTAAAGTATTTTCCATTTTTTACCCTCCTGTTTTTTTGCAAAATAAAAAATCTAATCTCCCTATAAAGGGACGAAAAGATTTCGCGGTACCACCCTAGTTATCATATATTAATTATGATCACTCTAACAAATAACGGTTTGGATCCGTCTAAGCCTACTTTCAAATGATTTCGGTTAGAAACTCAAGGATGTTCTTCAATATAAAATACATGTTGAACTTTCACCATAATCAACTCGCTAAAATGAATTTTTATATTTACTCTTCCTATCATTGTCTATTGAATATATTATGCTCTTATTGTATTATAGTTATTATAATATATATAAAAAAATAAGTAAAGTATATAATAAAAAAGGAGAGAATAATATGATTTATATTGAAAATAACAACTTAGATCCTCATTACAATTTAGCTTTGGAAGAGTATGCTGTAAAGGGATTGGATGTAGATGAAGACATACTTATATTATGGCAAAATGAACCATCAGTAATTATAGGTAGAAATCAAAATACCATAGAAGAAATAAATAAAAATTATATAGAAGAAAAAGATATTAATGTAGTTAGAAGACTTTCTGGTGGAGGAGCAGTTTATCATGATTTAGGTAACTTAAACTTTTCATTTGTAACTAAGAACTTTCATTCAAATGTCAATAACTTCAAAATATTTACACAGCCCGTTATAGATGCCCTAGCTAAGTTAGGAGTAAATGCTGTTTTTCATGGTAGAAATGATATTGTAGTAGATGGCAAAAAGGTTTCAGGAAATGCACAGTATTTCTATAAAAACAAAATGCTTCATCATGGTACTATTCTTTTTGATTCTACCTTAGAAGATATAGTTGAGGTTTTAAATGTAGGTGATGAAAAAATTAAATCTAAAGGTATAAAATCTATAAAAAGTAGAGTTACAAATATTGCTCCTCATTTAGAAAAACAAGTGCCTATGGATGAATTTAAAGAAATACTTTTAAAATTCATATTAGATACAGATAGCCCACAAGAAAAAGAATATAAATTAAATGATAAAGAATTAAAAGAAATTGAAGAACTTAAGAATTCTAGATATGATAAATGGGAATGGAATTTTGGAGAAAGTCCAGAATTTGAAATTCAAAAGACAAAAAGAGCCGAAGGTGGATTACTAGATATAAGATTTAGCGTTAAAAATGGCAAGATTAAAGATCTTAAAATTTATGGTGACTTTTTTGGGGACAAAGATGTTAGCTCTTTAGAAGATCAATTAATAGGTAAATCATACAGAAAAGAAGATATAGAAAAGACACTTGAAAATATTGAAATCGAAAAGTATTTTTATAATATCAATAAAGAAGACATATTAGATTGTCTATTCAAATAAAAAATAGCAGCCATATGGCTGCTATTTTTTATTTGAATATGTGAATTGGTTTGTCTATGATTCCTTGAGCTGCTTCCATCACTATCTCTGATAGTGTAGGATGTGGATGTATAGCTTTTGCAAGCTCATATGCTGTACCTTCAAGCTCCATAGTAGTAACAGCTTCTGCAATCATATCTGTTGCATTAGGAGCTAATATATGAACTCCTAGTATTTCCTTATATTTTTCATCTGAGACTATCTTTATGAATCCATCTGTTTCACCTTCAGCAAGTGATTTTCCATTTGCTGCAAGTGGGAAGGTGCTAGTTATTACATCATATCCTTTTTCTTTAGCTTCTTCTTCTGTTAAACCAGCAACTCCTATTTCTGGGAAACTATATATGCATGATGGTACAGTATTGTAATTTATAGTAGATTTTTCACCTAATATATTTTCTACTGCTGAAATTCCTTCTGCACTAGCTACATGGGCTAACATGTATTTCCCGTTAACATCACCTATAGCATAAATGTTTTCTATATTTGTTCTCATATTTTCATCTGTTAAAATACCTTTTTTATATTTTTTGATATCAATATTTTCAAGTCCCTTCATATTTGGAACCCTACCTATACTTGTAAGTATCTTATCAGCTTCATATATTTTTTCTTTATCTTTAACTATGGCAGTAATTTTTCCATTTTCTATTTTCTTAATATCACAATTATATATTATTTTCACGCCATCTTTTTTGAGAATTCTAGTCATCTTTTTGCTTATGTCATTATCTATACTTCTTAATATTTTTTCAGAGCGATGTAAAATTGTAACTTCTACTCCAAGTGCATTGTATAAAGTTGCAAACTCTACAGCTATAACTCCTCCACCTAATATCACAAGTTTTTTAGGTAATTCATCTAAATCTATTACACCTTTACTTGTAACAATAAACCCATTATCCATAGATTCTTTAAATCCTTCTATATTAGGTATCCTAGGAGAAGAACCTGTTGATATGATTATATTTTTTGCACTGATCTTTTCATCATTTATCTCTATAGTATTTTTATCTACTATATTAGCAAACCCATCATATATGTCTACACCATTTTTTTTAAGAAGAGTTTCTACTCCTCCAGTTAATTGATTTACTACTTGATCTTTCCTAGATTTCATGTTTTCCCAATTTATTTTCACATTGGATTTGTCTTCTAAATCTATCCCATATTTCTCTGAATTCATCATATATTTATACACTTTAGCACTTTTAAGCAGTGTTTTAGTTGGTATACAACCCCAGTTTAAGCATACTCCACCTATATTTCCATCTTCTATTATAGCTGTTTTTGCTCCCATCTGAGCTGCCTTTATAGCAGCTACATATCCTCCAGGCCCTCCACCAATTACTGCAATATCATAACTCATATTTTCCACTCCTAACTTAGTAATAATAGCATAGGATCTTGCAAGAATTCTTTTACTTTATTTAAAAATCTACCTGCATCTGCTCCATCTACTATTCTATGATCTATACTTAATGAAATAGGTACTAGATCTCTTATAACTATCTCTCCATCAATAACTACTGGTTTTTTCGTTATTCTACCAATACCAATTATTGCTGCTTCTGGATATTTTATAACAGGTACCCCATAACTAGATCCAACTGCACCATAATTTGTTATAGAAAAAGTTCCTCCTCGCAAATCATCTAATGATATTTTTCTATCTTGAGATCTTTCTATTAAATCATTCATCTCCTTTGATATTTCTAAGATGCCTTTTTTATCTGCATCTTTAACTACTGGTACCATGAGTCCTTCAGGAGTATCTACTGCTATTCCTATATTATAATATTTCTTATATACTATCTCTTCATTTTCCATGTCATAACTAGCATTTAATACAGGGTATTCCTTTAGGGCAAGTGTTACTGCCTTAATTACAAATGGCATGTATGTTAGTTTGATATCTTGTTTTTCTGCTATCATTTTTTGTTCTTTTCTAAGTTTTACTAGCTCAGTTACATCAAAATCATCCATTGAAGTAGCATGTGGGATTACTGATTTTGAAAGAATCATGTTTTCTGCTATAGTTTTTCTCATTTTAGATACTTTAACTCTTTCTACTTCACCATCTATTTTAATCTCAGGTATATCTATATTACTCTTATAAGATTTATTATCTGATTCTTTTTTAGTATCTTTTATATTATCTTCTTTTTTATTTGATTTTTCTTTGTCACTAGCTTTATATATGTCATCTTTCATAACCCTACCATTTGCTCCACTACCTGTTAGAGTATTAATATCTATTCCTAAATCTTTTGCAAGTTTTCTAGCTACAGGTGTTGCAAGTATTTTCTTTTTGGAATTACTATCTTCTTTTTGATCTTTTTCATCACTTGAGTCTATTACATCTTCTCCTACTTCTAATGCACCTACAACTCCAGCCATATCTTTGCCTTCATCTACTGTTTCTGTTTTAGTAGTTTCTTTTTCTTCCTTTTTATCTTCTTTTGTGTTTTCATTTTCTCCACCATCATCTATTTCTATAACTACATCACCAACATGAATTGTATCTCCTTCTTCAGCTAGTAATTTACTTACTACTCCATCAACAGGAGATGGTATTTCTGCATTTACTTTATCTGTTTCTACTAAAAATAATGTATCTCCATCTTTTACCTTATCTCCTTCTTCAAACATCCATTTAAGGAGTTTACCTTCATGTATTCCTTCTCCAATATCTGCAAATTTAAATTTATACATTTATAATCACCTCTCTAATACTTAATTAGTTCTTTTATTTTATCTATTATTCTTCTTTCATCAACCATAAAGAAATGTTCAGACTTAGGTAGTGGTACTGTCACATCAAGCCCTGTAACTCTAGATGGAGGTGCTTCTAAATAAAGAAATGCTCCTTCATTTACTATGGAAATTAATTCTGCACCAGGTCCAAATGATTTAACTGCCTCATGAACAACTAAAAACCTACCTGTTTTTTTAACTGATTCTATTATAGTTTCTTTATCTATTGGTGATATTGTACGTAAATCTATTAACTCTACTGATATATCTTCCTTCTCTTCTAATGTTTTAATAGCCTTTTGTGTTTCACGAACCAAAGCTCCCCAAGCTACAACTGTAATATCTTCACCTTTTTTTACTACCTTTGCTTTTCCAATAGGTATAGTATAGTCTTCTTCTGGTACTTCTTGCTTAAATGCCCTATAAATTCTCTTTGGTTCCATAAATATTACAGGATCCTCATCTCTTATTGCAGAAAGCATGAGTCCCTTACTATCATATGGAGTTGAAGGGATAACTACCTTAAGTCCTGGAATATGTGCAAATAATGTTTCAGGACTTTCTGAATGATGCTCAGGGGATCTTACTCCACCTCCATAAGGCATTCTAATTACCATAGGTAGATTATATCTTGAACGAGATCTATTTCTCATTCTTGCCACATGAGCTACTATTTGATTATATGCTGGAAGCATAAAACCAGAAAATTGAATTTCAACTACAGGTTTTAGTCCATTTATAGCCATACCTACAGCTGAACCTACAATTCCTGCTTCAGCTAAAGGTGTATCAAATACTCTTTTTTCACCGAACTTTTCTTGCAAGCCTTTGGTTGCTCTAAATACTCCACCTTCAAGTCCTGCATCTTCTCCATATACTACTATAGATTTATCTCTTTCCATTTCTTGTTCAAGTGCATATGTCAGTGCACTTATATTATTTAGTAATGGCATTATTTTTCGCCTCCTTCAAAATATTTCTTTTGACTTTCATATTGTTCCTCTAAATTAGGTGTCATTTCCTTATATGTGTGTTTAAATATATTTTCTAGCTCAGTATCAGAACCAATTTTTTCTACTTTTTTAAATGTCTTAGTTATTTCATCAGAATATTCTTCTCTTAACTTTTCATCTTCTTCTTTTGACCATATTCCTTTATCTATTAAATATTTTTGAAAACGTGTGATTGGATCTTTTAATGCCCATTCCTCAACCTCTTCATCTTTTCTATATATAGTTGGGTCATCAGATGTAGTATGAGCACCAAGTCTATATGTTACTGCTTCAATAAGGGTAGGACCCTTACCATCTCTTGCTCTTTCAACTGCTTCTTTAGTTACAGCATACATTGCTAGGATATCGTTTCCATCAACTTGAATACCTGGTATTCCATATGCAATAGCTTTTTGAGCTAATGTTTTAGATGCAGTTTGTTTGTGACGAGGAAGTGATATTGCCCATCCATTATTTTGAATTACAAACACATTTGGCGTATTAAATACTCCTGCAAAGTTTAAAGCCTCATGGAACTCTCCTTCACTTGTTCCACCATCACCAACATATGCAAGAGTTACATCTTTTTCACCCTTTATATTTGAAGCCATACCAATTCCTACAGCATGAGGTAGTTGACTAGCTATAGGTACAACCATAGGTAATATTCTTTCATCTTCAGAAAATCCACTTCCCTCTTCATTTCCATACCAATAAAGGTAAAATTTCTCAAGTGAAGCTCCCTTATATAACCATGCACCTAATTCTCTAAATGCTGGTACTAACCAATCTTCTTTTTTTGTTGCTGCAACTGAACCTATTTGAGCTGCTTCTTGACCTTTATTTGGTGCATAGGTAAGCATTCTTCCTTGCCTTTGATATTGAAGAGCTTTTGAATCTGCAATCCTTGTGAGTAACATAGTTTTATACATGTCTATTAATTTATTATCTTCTATTTCTGGAAGAATATCTTCCCTTATTATATTTCCTTCCTTATCTAATACACTTATCATTTCATCCTCTAAAGGATTAAATTTATCTATTATCATGGATTTAAACCTCCTTATTATATTCTAATTATAAAATACCCTATTACTTATAGTTTTAACAATATATTTAATTACATTAACGTAAAAAAGGAATAGATCAATTGATCTACTCCTTTCTTACTATTTTATACTGTTTAATTTATCTAATACATTTTCTTTTATATTTTCTACTTTCTTTTCTGCATCTTTTTTATCTTCACCTTTAGCATAAATATATATTTTAATCTTTGGCTCTGTTCCTGATGGTCTTATTGCATACCATGAACCATTATCCATTTCATATTTTAATGCATTAGTTTTTTCCATATCTATTTTTTCTTCGCTTTTATTTATTAAATCTTTTTTAATAGAATTTTCATAATCAGTAATATTTACTAATTTTGCTCCTTCTATTTCCTTTAGATATTCAGTTTGATATACATCCATCATTCTATTAATTCTCTCTTTTCCCTCTATGCCTTCTAGAACGAGTGAAAAAAGATCTTCACTATAGTAGCCATATTCTTCATAAATATCATCTAAAACTTCTAATAAATTCTTGCCATTTTTATTATAATATGCAGCAGCTTCTGCAAATAACATTGCTGCTACTACTCCATCCTTATCTCTTACATAAGTATCATAAACATAACCTATACTTTCTTCATATCCAAATATAAATGTTTTTTCTCCAGTTTTTTCAAACTCATTTGCCTTAGCACAAATGTTTTTAAATCCTGTAAGAGTATTTAAAGTTTCTACGCCTAAAGACTCAGCTATAGCTTTACCTAGATCTCCAGTAACTATTGATTTTACAATTACTCCATCAGAAGGTAATTTATCATTTTCTTTTAATCCCTCTAAAATATATTTTATAAGTATTGCACCAGTTTGATTTCCATTTATAGCGATGTATTCACCGCCATTATCCTTTATCATAGCAGCCATTCTATCACAATCTGGATCTGTTGCTATCAATATATCTGCATTTTTTTCTTTTCCTAATTTTATAGCTAATTTAAATGCTTTAGTATCTTCAGGATTTGGATAGCCGACAGTTGCAAATGTTGGATCTGGCTTAGCTTGTTCTTCTACTACATATACATTTTTAAAACCACATTCATCTAATACACGTGTTACTGGAACGTATCCTGTACCATTAAGTGGAGTATATACTATTTTTATATCTTTATTTACATCACTTCTTATAGAAGAATCTTTTACGTTTCCAATATATTCATCATCCACATCTTTACCTATAATTTGAAGTAATCCTTTTTCCTTAGCTTCATTTTCATCCATTGTTTTTATAGCTGCAATATCATCAATTTCCGCAATTTTTTCAGTTACTCTTTTAGCTATATCTGATAATATCTGACTTCCCTCTTCCCAGTAGACCTTATATCCATTATATTCTTTTGGGTTATGACTTGCTGTTACTACTATACCTGCTTGAGTTTTAAACTTTCTAACAGCATATGAAAGTTCAGGTGTAGGTCTAATTCCTTCAAATAGATATGCCTTTACTCCATTTTCTGCAAGTACAAGGGATGCAATTTTTGCAAATTCATCGGATTTATGTCTTACATCATATGCAATTGCAACACCTTTTCTGCAAGCTTCACTCCCCTCTTCTTTTATTACTTCTGCAAGAGCTTTTGTTGTAAGTGCTATCACATATTTATTCATTCTATTTGTACCTGCACCCATTTTCCCGCGTAATCCTGCTGTACCAAATGCAAGGTCAGTATAAAATCTTTCTTCTATTTCTTCTTTATCATTCTCTATGCTTCTTAATTCTTTTTTAGTTTCTTCATCAATATTTTCATTTTCAAGCCACTCATTATACTTATTTAAATATTCCATTTCCTCACCTTCCTATATGTATTTATACTTATTCTAATTTTACCCTATTATTCATAATTAATCAAAAAAATAACTACAATCATTGTTGTAGTTATTTTCTTATTCCAAATCCTCCATATATAACCTTAGTATCATTTACTGAAATCACAGCAGGTATATTTGTTTCATCTATAAGTTTTAAAATTTCACCTCTTCTTCTTCTTTTAGCATGAATTATAAGTAAATTTTTTTCCTTTTCAATTCCTTCTGCATCTATTACAGTTACACCTATCTTTTTATTTCTCAAAATATCTGCAAGTTTTCTACCATTATCTCCTGTAGCTATGATATTTATAGTCATAAGTCCTATAGCTAGTTTTTCCTCTATAAAAGATCCAAGATAGTTTCCACATGCAAAACCTAATGAATAAGCAACCATTCTAAGGGGATCGTCTTGTATTCCATCTAATACATTTCCAATTAGAAAAAGCCAAATTACTACTTCAATAAAGCCTATTATCGAACCATATATTTTTTCACCCTTAGTTATAAAAACAACCCTAAGTGTCATAAATGCCACTTCAATAATCTTAGCAAAAAATATAAATAAATAATACATTTATTATCTCCTTTATATAAATTTTTTTGAAACTACCATTATTGAATTATATCACTCTAATTAAATAAATCAATATAAATTATTTGAATTTTATATTGATTTAGAATTTTTCTCAATTATTTCTTGAGCTACTTTTTCTATGCTTATGCATCTATTCATACTTTCTCTTCTAATTATACTATATGATTCTTCTTCTGTTATATTTAATTTTTTCATTAACATTCTTTTTGCCTTATCTATATTTTTGCGAGAGTTGATTTCAATCTCTAAATCATTTACTTTCCTTTTTAAATTATTTATCTTATTTGAATTAATAAGAGCAAAATCTATTATTTGATATAAATTTTCACCTATTATAGGTTTTTTTATATAGGCATATAATTTCATTTTTTCTATTTCATTTAAAAAAACTGCATCTACCTTACTTGTCATATAAATAACCGTAGAAATATTATCTTTTTCTATTATTTTACCTACTTCAATGCTATTCATTCCCCATAAATTTAAATCTAAAATAACAAGTTCTGGATAAATACTTCTAGCAAGTCTTAGTGCTTCTAATCCATTAGTAGCTTCATAAACTTGAAAACTTCTTTTTAAAAGAAGTTTTTTTATATTTGTCCTAATATATTCACTACTATCACATATTAAAATGCGACCTTTAGACATCTAATCACTCCAGAAAATTAAGTATGTACTCATTATATTTACAAAATATATTTTTTACAACTAAAATTTTCTTAAATATCTTGAAACTTCCCAAGTTGATACAAATTTAGAATACTCATTCCATTCATATATTCCTGCATCAATTACTCTTTTATATAAATGATTTCCTAAAGCCTCTTTCATATAATCATCCTTAGCAAATTCAATCAGAGCTTCTTTTAGATTTGTAGGTAATCTATCTATACCCTGATCTTTTAAATCTTTTTCTTTCATATCATATAAATTATTTTTTATTCCATTGCTAGGTTTTATATTATCTTTTATTCCATCTAGTCCTGATTTTAATGTGACAGCTAATGCTAGATATGGATTAGCTGATGGGTCTGGACTTCTAAGCTCTATTCTGGTTGAATCACCCTTTTTTGAAGGTATTCTTATAAGCGGACTTCTATTTCCTTCAGCCCAAGCTATCATAACAGGTGCTTCATATCCTGGTACTAATCTCTTATATGAGTTTACTGTGGGATTAGTTATGGCTGTAAAAGCTTTGGCATGTTTTATAAGTCCACCTAAAAAATTATATGCTATAGTTTTAAATTTCATCTTATCATCTTTATCATAAAAAGCATTTTTCCCATCTAAATGAGCCAAAGAAATATTTAAATGCATTCCAGAACCTGCCATATTACTTTTAGGTTTAGGCATAAAAGTAGCATGAAGTCCATGTCTTTGAGCTACAATCCTTACTACCATTTTAAAGGTCATTATATTATCAGCAGTAGTTATGGCATCTGCATATTCAAAATCTATTTCATGCTGTCCTGGAGCATTTTCATGATGTGAAGCTTCTATATTAAATCCCATCTTTTTAAGAGTTATAATCATATCTTTTCTAGCATTTCCACCTAAATCTGCTGGAGCTAAGTCAAAATATCCTGCATTATCATGAGTATTTAAAGATGGTTCACCCTTTTCGTCTGTATGAAACAAGAAAAATTCACATTCAGGACCGACATTCATAGTATATCCTATTTCTTTAGCTTCATTTACTATTTTCTTTAATCTATTTCTAGGACAACCTTCAAATGGTCTACCATCTGAATTATATACATCACATATAAATCTTGCTTCCTTGTGTTCTCCTGACCATGGAAATATTCTAAAGGTATCTAAATCCGGTCTTAAGTACATATCAGATTCTTCAATTCTCACAAAACCATCTATGGAAGATCCATCAAACATTATTTCATTATCAAGTGCTTTTTCAAGTTGCTCTGAAGTAATAGAAATATTTTTCATGACTCCCATTATATCTGTAAATTGTAAATGAATAAATTCTACTTCTTCTTTTTCCACTTCCTCTAATAATTGTTCCTTGGTATACTTTGACAAATAAACTCCTCCTATTTTAGCAATAAAAAATGCGTCCAAATTATAAGGGTTATATACCCCTAATAATTTGGACGCCATTGCCCTTTTTTATTTTTTTCTAAATATATTATAAAACTAAATATTTAATTTTGCAAGAAGTTTATTATATTTTTTTAGAATCTATATTCCATATTTCTTTTGCATATTGACTAATAGTTCTATCACTATTAAACTTTCCTGCATTGATCATATTCATCCAACATTTTTTTGCCCAATTTCTTTTATCCTTATAAGCTTTATCTACGTGTTCTTGAGCTCTTCTATAATCATCAAAATCCTTAAATATAAAGTAGTTGTCTGGTCTTTCCCAACCATTTGTATTTAATAAAGAATCATAAATATTTCTAAACATTCCTGTAGAATTATCATCAAATGTCCCATCTATCAATGTATCTACTACTCTTTTTAATCCTTTTACATTTTCATAATATTCTCTTGGATTATAACTATCATTTTTTTTCATTTCTTCAATTTCTTCTGAATGAGCTCCAAATATGAAGTTGTTTTCCATACCTGCTTCTTCTACAATTTCAACATTAGCTCCATCTAATGTTCCTATTGTTGGTGTTGCATTTAGCATGAATTTCATATTCCCAGTTCCTGAAGCTTCTTTACCTGCAGTAGAAATTTGCTCAGATAGATCTGCTGCAGGAAATAATTTTTCTCCATAAGATACATTGTAATTATGAACAAAAACAACCTTTATTTTACCCTTTATTTCTTCATCATTATTGATTAGTTTTGCAATTTCATTGATATATTTTATTATAGCTTTTGCTCTAAAATATCCTGGAGCTGCTTTAGCTCCAAATATAAACGTTCTTTTTTCTATATTCATGCTAGGATTTTCTTTTAATCTATAATATAAATCTAAAATATGAAAAGCATTTAGTAATTGTCTTTTATATTCATGTAATCTTTTAATTTGAATATCAAAAATTGAATTTTCATCTATTTCTATCGACTCTTGAATTTTTATATATTCTTTTAATTGTAATTTTTTTTCTTTTTTAATTTCTAAAAGTTTATTTAGTTTTTCTTCATCATCTATGAACTTTTCTAGTTTTTTAAGTATATCCAAATCTTTAATGAAGTCTTTAGTGCCTAATAACTCTTCTAAAAAATTTGTAAGTTCAGGATTTGAAAGTGCAAGCCATCTTCTAGGTGTTATTCCATTAGTTTTATTTTGAAATTTTTCAGGATATAATTCATACCAATTATTTAATTCTTGATTTTTTAATATCTCAGTGTGAAGTGCTGCAACACCATTTACAGTATGACAAGCATAAATTGCAAGCCAAGCCATATGAATTAAATCATGATTTATTATTTTCATATTATTAACTTTATCTTCACTTAATTCATTATGTTTTAATTCATCAATTAGTTTTTCACTTATTATAGTTATTATTTCATATATCCTAGGTAAAACTTCTCTAAATAAAGGAACATACCATTTTTCAAGTGCCTCTTGAAGGATTGTATGGTTGGTATATGAAAAAGTTTGTTTACATATATTCCAAGCAGTATCAAAATCAGTACCTTCTTCATCTATAAGTATTCTTATAAGTTCCGGTATAGCAACCACTGGATGTGTATCATTTAATTGAATTTTATTATATTGTGGGAAATTTGATATATCTATATTTTTATTTTTAAATTTCCTAATTAAATCCTTTAAAGAGGCTGAAGCTAAAAGATATTGTTGTTCAAGCCTTAATATTTTACCCTTTTCTGTAGAATCATTAGGATAAAGAACCCTTGTTATATCTTCTGCTCTATTTTTCTTTTCTACAGCTTTGTCATATTCTTGATCATTAAATAAAGAAAAATCAAAATCTTCTATTGGATGAGCTTCCCAAAGTCTTAATGTGTTTGTGTTTTTTGTATCATATCCTATTATAGGTGTATCATATGGAACTGCCCTTATTGTTTTATTATTAAGATTTACTATCACAGTTTCATCTTCTTTTTTTATAGACCATGGATCATCATTTTTCAACCAATCATTAGCTTTTTCTAATTGAAATCCATCTCCAAATGCTTGTTCAAATATACCATAATTATACCTAAGTCCATAACCTGTAAGAGGTAAATTTAAAGTGGCACTAGAATCCATAAAGCATGCAGCAAGTCTACCAAGACCACCATTACCAAGACCTGCATCTTCTTCTTTTGATTCAATATCATTTAAATCTATATTTAATTCAGATAATACTTCTTTGATCTCATCATAGATACCTAAGTTTATTAAATTATTTCCTAAAGCTCTTCCCATTAAATATTCAGCAGAAAAATAGTAAGCTTCCTTTCCTTTATTATATTTATTTTTAGTTTTATTCCAATCATCTATTAGAATATTCATTATAGCTTTAGATATAGCATAAAATTTTTCTTCTTCTAATGCATTTTCTAACTTATTACCATATTTAATCTTTAATATTAATTCTATATCTTCTTTAAAATTTTTTTTATTAAACATTATATTACAACCTCCCATAAAGTTTAGTCATATTTCTTATTTTGTATGCTAAACTTTCAGTTAAACTTTCCTTTTTCATTCGCCATTTCCAATTACCTCCAAGTGTCGAAGGAGTATTCATTCTAGCCCAAGATTCAAGTGCTAAAAAATCTTGCATTTGGGCTATTGCTAAATTACTTACAGAGCTCCAAGCGCCTCTTATAAATCCCCAATTATATCCCTCTTCTTTTGTAAGTTTTAAATAATCTATAGAAAGTTTTACATCTTCTTTGGCTGCATTTAAAAACCATCCATTTATAGTATCATTGTCGTGAGTTCCAGTATATACTACAGAATATTTATTGTAATTATGAGGTAAATAGTCACTTTCCTCCCTTGTATCAAAAGCAAATTGTAATACTTTCATTCCAGGATAACCTGAATCTTCTTTTAACCTTATAGTTTCTCTTGTAAGATATCCTAAATCTTCAGCAATTATTTCTATATGACCTAATTCTTTCTTTAAAGCATTAAAAAACTTCATTCCAGGACCCTTAACCCATTTCCCATTTAAAGCTGTTTTATCACCATATGGAATAGACCAAAAAGATTCAAATCCTCTAAAATGATCAATCCTTATCATATCATATAAATTTATATTACCCTTAATTCTTTTAATCCACCAATCATAGTTTTGTTTCTCTAATAAATCCCAATTATATAAGGGATTGCCCCAAAGCTGACCTGTTTCAGAAAATGCATCTGGAGGACATCCTGCAACTTTTTTAGGATTGTTTTTATTATCAAGCAAAAATATCTCGCTATTTGCCCAGGTATCTGAACTATCAGCTGCTACATATATAGGAATATCCCCTATTATCTTTATATCTTTATCATTTGCATATTTTTTTAATTTTTTCCATTCATTAAAAAATTCATACTGTATAAAGATATGGTAATTTATTTCATTTTCTAGTTTTCTTCTATAAAATTTTAAAGCTTCTTCTTCTCTAAGCTTTATATCTTCATCCCATTCTTGCCATGGCTTTAATTTAAATTCATCTTTAAGGGCCATATATAATGAGTAATCATCTATCCAATCCTTGTTTTCTTCCTTGAATTGTAATATCTCATTCTTATATTTACTTCTTGCATTATTATATGCAATTCTTAGTATTTTTGTTTTTTTATCAAAAATCTTTTCATAATCAACCTCTTCTATATTATCACCAAAGTCTTCATTTATATAATCTTTTTTAGATATCAGTTCTTTTTTATTTAATATATCAAGATCAATAAAATATGGATTGCCAGCAAAAGATGAAAATGACATATATGGTGAATCACCAAAACTAGTTGGACCTATAGGAAGTATTTGCCAGTTTTTTTGACCTGACTTTTCTAAAAAATCTACAAATTCATATGCTTCTTTTCCAAAGGTGCCTATTCCATAAGGTGATGGGATAGATGTTATATGGAAAAGTATGCCACTATTTCTATTTTCTAACATGATTTCTCCCTCATTTATATATTTAATTATTTTATTGATCCATCTGTAATACCTTTAATAATATGCTTTTGTGCAAATAGATAAAATATTACTATTGGAATCATAGATATTACAAGTCCTGCTAATGCTAGATGCCATTTCTTTGAATATTGTCCAAAGAAATAAAACATCTTAAGCGGTATAGTCTGCCATTCAGGTCTATTTATTACAAGTTGTGGCAGTAAAAAATCATTCCATATCCACATTATATTTAATATACTAACTGTTACAGTTATAGGTTTAAGTAGTGGAAATATTATATAAAAGAATACTTGAAAAGTATTGCATCCATCTATTATAGCTGCCTCTTCTAATTCTATAGGAATATTTTTAATAAATCCATGATAAAGTATTATTGATAAACTAGAACCAAATCCTAGATACATAAATATCAACCCTAATGGATTTAAAAATCCTATTCTTCCCATCAAATTTACTAAAGGAAGCATTACTGCTTGAAAGGGTATTAGCATAGCTATTGCAAACAAAAAATATAAAAATCCACTTAATTTTGTTTTAGTTCTCACTAGCATCCATGCTGCCATTGATGCAAATATTATTATAAATAATGTGCTCCCTACTGATATAAATAAGGAATTAAAGAATGAACGAATAAAATCTAATTGTTCAAATGCTTGTGGATAATTTTCAAGAGTTAAAAATTCTCCAAAAGGTAGTCCCATTAAATCTAAAAATATTCCTTTTTGAGTTTTAAATGAATTAGTTACAACTATATATAATGGTAATATAAAAATCAGTGCTAATATTATACCAATAATTGGTGCTATTATCTTTTTGCCTTTTTTCTCTACCATTACATTTCCACCTCTTTTTTCTTGCTAAAATATAGTTGAGTTACTGTTATAACAGCTACTAAAAGTAAGAATAATACTGCCTTAGCTTGTGCAAGTCCTAAATTATTAAGTGTAAATGCTGTCTTATAAATATTTAATGCGAGCATTTGCGTTGAATTAGCAGGTCCTCCACCAGTTAAGGCTAAGTTTTGATCAAATAATTTAAATGCATTTGAAAGTGATAAAAATATTCCTACAGTAAATGCTGGTGCTACTAGAGGCAATATTATATGTCTTAATTTTTGAAAACTATTTGCACCATCAATTTGTGATGCTTCTATTAATGAATCTGGTATACCTTGAATAGCTGCAATATATATTATCATCATATATCCTGACATTTGCCAACTCATAAGTATTACAAGTCCCCAAAATCCTGTTGCAGTGCTTGCGAGCCATCCATCGAAAAATTCAACACCTAATATACTTCCTATAGACTCAAATCCTTTTGTAAATATAAATTGCCATACAAAACCTAGAATTATACCACCTATAAGGTTTGGCATAAAAAATACTCCTCTTAATAAATTGCTAATCTTCATTTTTTTAGTAACTAGTAGGGCCAATGAAAATCCCATTATATTTATAGTAAAAACTGATACTATAGCAAATAGTGCAGTGAATTTAAATGCATCTTTAAATCCTTGTTCACTAAAGGCTTCTATATAATTATCCATGCCTAGAAATTTTGGAGTATTAGATATTCCATTCCAATCAGTAAATGAAAAATAAATTCCAACAATCATAGGTATAATAACTACAACTATAAAAGCAAATAATATAGGGCCTACGAATATTGGAAACCATTTTTTTGAATTACGCATTTTCATTCCTCCTATATAAAAATTTGGGGAAGATTAATCTCCCCCAAAAACATTTATCTCATTTCTTTCCATTTTACTTCAGTATTTTCTACTAATTCTTCCCAAGTTACGTCTCCTGCAAAATACTTTTGAATTTCCACACCAAGAGCTTCTTGTCCCCATCCTGTAGGATAACCCATAAATACCCAAGGAATTGTTTTACCTTCTTCAGAATATTTCTTTACTGCTTGACCTAGTGGATCTTTAGCTTCTAGTTCTTCATATCCTTTTAAAGGTGGTAAGAATAAAAATTCATTTACTATATAATCTTTACCTTTTTCTGAAGTATATAGCCAGTTTAAAAAGTCTTTTGCAGCTTCTTTGTCTGCATCTGAACTGTTTTTGTTTATTGCCCAGTGCATAGGAACACCTACTGGGATAGAATCTTCAACTCCACCTTTTATTGGCATTGGTAAAATATCAAGTTTCCCAGCTACATCTTCATCGATATCAGCTATTCCACCATATACCCAGTTTCCTTGTTGAATTATTGCTACTCTTTCAAGTGATATACCTTCATCTACTTGTGTTGCATAATCAACAGCATTTAATTTTCCTTTTGAATCAGCATAAGGAGAATAATCAGCCTGTAAATCAATTATTGATTTTAAACCATCACTATATTTAAATTCTACTTCTTCTGCATTATATGAATCTAGGGCACTATCAAATTGTTGCCCAAAAGCAGCATTTGAAGTGTGTAGTCCACTTACCCAAGTTTCTTTTGCAGGGTATGAAAATACAGACTCAAGTAATGGGTAATTTTCTTTTAAATCACCATCTTTTATTTTTTTGTCTAAATCTTTTACAGCAGACTCTAAACTTGCAAAGTCTTTTATTGAACTAGCATCTATTTCTGCTGCTTCAAATATTTCAGTATTGTATATAAAACCATATCCTTCTATAGCAAAAGGAAGTGCATATACTTTATCTTCAACTGTAGCTCCTGCAAGTATCCCATCTAGAGCTTCATCAACCCAAGGTTGATCTGATAAATCTTCTAATTTGTCCATCCAATCTTCAACATCCTGAGGACCACCTACATTATATATTACTGGTTCTTGTCCTGATTGAAACTTAGCTCTTAAAGCAGCACCATAGTCATCTCCTCCACCAACTGTTTCAATATTAACTTTTACATTTGGATTTTCAGATTCAAACTCTTTTGCTGCTTCTCTTAATTTTTCAGCAACCTCTACTTTAAATTGAAAGATATTTACTTCTGCTTTTTCATCTGAATCTGAACTACCATCACTACTTCCTCCATCATCATTTGAACAAGCTCCTAAAAATAATGTGGATACTAATAATAAAACTATTGATAAAGATAATACTTTACTCCATTTTTTCATTGTGAAACCTCCTATAATATATTTTATTTAAAAACAAACTTTTATAAATTTTTTTAAATATGTTTACATGATTTTCTTTTTAATAACTTTGTATCTAGAACAATATGTTGATGTTCTATTTTTTTATCAATTAAATCAATAAGTATGTCTATGCTTTTATGTGCAAACTGTTCTTTAGGTTGCTCTATGGTAGAAATAGAAGGATGAAAATAATGAGAATACTCAATACCATCAAATGCTATAATAGATATGTCTTCTGGTATTTTTAAACCTCTTTTAAGTATTGCCTTGGCAGCACCAATAGCCATAATATCAGATACTGAAAAAACCGCACTAATATCTCTTCTATCATCTAACAACTTATTCATTTCTCTAAATCCTGATTCAAAAGTGAAATCTCCAACTTTTATATAATCTTCTAAAATTTCAATATCATTTTCTTTTAAAGCTCTTTTATATCCATTGAGTCTAAGCTCGCCTATACTATTTCCTTTTATTTCTGCAGCAATCACACCTATATCTTTGTGTCCTAATTCTATGAGGTAATTTACGGCATCATAAGCTGATTCTTCGTTTTCGATGACAATAGATGAGAATGTTTTCCTATAAACTTCTTCAATAATATTAGGTGAAGTTATAACTATAGGCGTATCAATATATTTAAGTTGTTCATCATCTTCATGATTAAAATCACCACCTAAATAAATTAATCCTTTGAGCCTTTTTTCTTTTATAAATTGTATGGCTGAACCTATATCATTTATATCACTATATTTGTAATGAATTATCATAGAATATCCAGCTTCATTGATGCGATTTTCTATGATTTGCACTATTTCAGAGAAAAAAGGATTATATATACCTTTTACAAGTAAGCCTATATTATTTGTTTCAGTTTTTTTGAGATTTCTTGCACTATTATTTGGTATATAGTTATATTCTTTTATTACTTTTAGAATTTTTTCTCTAGTTTTATCAGATACATCGGGATGATTGTTTATCACACGTGAAACTGTACTTACTCCAAAACCTGAAATTTTAGCAATGTTTTTTATATTAAAACTTTTCTTTTTCATAAAGCACCTCATCTAGAATCTCTAGAAACGTTACTGGTAACGTTTCCAACTTTAAATATATTTTATCACATAATTTTTAAAAAAGAAAGAGTAAATTTAAAAAAATTTACTCTTTCTCTATATTTTCTATATTAAGTTCTTCATAAGTAGTATAATCTTTGCTTATAGCAAGCTCTCTTAATGACTCATAAAGCTCTGCTTGCGTAGCATTTATATAAGGGAGTACAAAAAATATACCTATTCCAAATAATAAAAGACCTAATAGTTCCCAACCTATAAATGATAAGTCCAAAATAAACATATTAAATTTATGGCCGCTAGTCATATCTTCACTAAGTTTTATTGCTCTTTTAGGTCCAATATTTGGATTATCACCCAGGATAAATGGTACCATTCTATAAGAATAAGCTTTAATTACACCAGGTATTATTAATAATAAGTACCAAAGAAAATTATATATACCTTTTAAAAGCATAGTTTTTATAGTATCTACATATATTCCCTTCTCAAATGAATAGCCTAGATAATTCATATTAAATTCATAATCAGTAGATCTTACAAAATATTTTTTCCCTCCTACTTCTAGAGGATATCCTAGAAATATTCTAAAAGCTAAAAATATAGCTAAAATTGATAAAAATATTGATATTGATATAAGTAATACTTGTGGGAAAAAATCATTTGAAACAATGTCATCAAATATATTCGAATTATAATCTGAATTCATATTGTCATTATTAAAGCTATTTCTACCTCCACCAGTGAACCCGCTTCCACTTTGGCTTCCTCCAATAAAAGATAATATAAAGCTTACTATCAAAGCCTTCCAATAAGATTTTTTAAGTGTTGATTTTGCCCTTGTCTTTAAATCTCCTCTATTCCACACATCATTTGCCCCTTTCTTATATATATATCTATTTACTTATTATTATATTCGAAAAAAAATAATTTGGCAATTGCCAAATTATTTTTTAACTATCATGCTACTTTATCTTTTCCTATTTTTGTTTTTGCAAATTTATTTATTATAATTGCTATAGCTCCATCACCTGTAACATTTGTTGCAGTACCAAAACTATCCTGTGCAAAGTGAAGTGCTATCATTAGAGCTTGTTTTTGAGCTCCAAAACCAAGCATAGTTTCAAGTAGTCCAAGTGCTGCAACTACTCCTCCCCCAGGTATACCAGGAGCTGCAACCATTGTAACACCAAGTGCTAATACAAATGGAAACATTACTGCAAATGTAGGAGTATTACCATTCATGAGCATTACACCCATTGAAGCAAGAACTAGAGTTATTGTATCTCCAGCCAAGTGAATTGTAGCTCCAAGTGGTATTACAAAATCTACAATATCTTCTTCTAAATCATTTTTACGAGCACACTCTAATGTAACTGGTATCGTTGCTGCTGATGATTGAGTACCAAGAGCTGTAAAATAAGCAGGAAGCATATTTTTTATGCTTTTAACAGGGTTTTTTCCTGTATATAAAAATGCTATTGTATATTGTACTATTATATATATTATTTGTAATGTTATTAAAAGTATAAAAACGGATGAAAAAGTTTTAATTGTATTGAAAATTTCACCTGTTGCAGTAATTTTAGAAAATATACTTGCTATATATGGAGGAATAAGTGGGATTAAAACATATTTTATTACTCCTTGGATAATAGACTGAAAATCTTGCATAACTTCAAGTAATTTTTGCCTTTTAATATAAGCCATACCAAGACCTAAAACAAATGCTGTTACAAGTGCTGTCATAACTCCCATCATAGGATCTATTATTACTTCAAAATACGGTGTTACATTTACTTTGCTAACTTCTGTTAAATCTGCTGTAGTTATAACATTAGGTAATATAAATGACCCTATAAAAAATGCCATAACACCTGCTACAACTGCAGAAACATATGCAAATAATGCTGTTATACCAAGTAACTTACCTGCTCCTCTACCTAGTTCTGCAATACCTGGAGCTACGAAACCTATTATTACTAAGGGAATAATAAAGTTAAGAAAATTACTAAATAAACTACCAAATGTACTTAAAATACGTACTACTAAATAATTATCAAATTGTTTAGAAATAAGTCCAATAACTATACCTAATATAATTCCTATAATAAGCTTAGGCAACAATCCAATCTTTTTCATCATTTCACTTCCTTTTTTTATATATTTTGAAAATTCTTATTCTAATTATATTTTATTAAAGTAAAATTTGCAAGAAAAACTTTTAAAAAAACTTAACAAGGGTATAATTTATACTACTTGGTAAAATATGTACTATATTTAAAAAGAGGTGAAAATAAATGAAAAATAAATTATTTATCATTATCCTACTAATTACTATTTTATTTTCTAATTATACATTCGCACAAAATTTTACATTAAATCACAATAAAGTTAAAGATAGTTTAACTTATTTCTATGACAATAAGTCCATAAAATATAAAAATGTTAATGGAAAAATATATCCTTTTGGCGTACTTGGAGTTTATGAAACAAACAATAAAAATTTATATAGTTCTCGATCAGTAAATAGTATTAGTTTAATAAATAAAAATTATTCATATGATGATTTCTATTGGTTATCTAGAATTATACATGCAGAATCAGAAGGTGAATCATATACAGGTAAGGTTGCAGTAGGAAGTGTAGTAATAAATCGTATAAACTCAAGGCATTTTCCAAATACAATGAAAGGAGTTATATTTGAAAAAAATAAAACTCTGGCACAATTTACTCCTATATCTACAGGTTCTATAATAAATACACCATCAGAAGAAAGTATGAGTGCGGCAATAGATGTTTTAAAAGGTTCAAGACCTGTTGGCAATGCATTGTTTTTCTTAAATCCAGCTACTGCAAGCTCTAATTGGATAATAAATAATAGAAATCTTATAAAAAAAATAGACAATCATATGTTTTATGATTAATATAAAAAAAGGTTTAGATATTGAGCTCAATATCTAAACCTTTTTTTATATTTTTCTTGTAAGACTGATGCTTTCTTTATCAAATATACTAATAGATTTTTTAGCTTTACCTTCTCTTGCAAGTTTACCATAATTATCTACCTCACGTCTGTCTTTAGGTCCATGACTAAGGGATGCAGCTCCCCCTATACATCCTCCTTTACAAGCCATTCCTTCTATAAATGTTTTATCTATTTTTTTGAATTTAGTAAGCTTAAGAGCTTTATCACATTCTTCTATGCCATCACAACTTATAGGTCTAAAATCTACCTCTATTGCTTCTTCATTTAAAATGTGTTCTATAGCTTGGGCCAGGCCTCCAGTTCTAGCAAATATTCTACCAAAAAATGAAGCATTATTTAAAAGACCATCTTCACATTTTTCTAAATCAATATCTGCGGCATCAAGCATTGATACAAGTTCTTCAAATGTAATTACATAATCAGTATCATTTTTTAAATCTTCTTTTTTAATTTCCATTTTCTTAGCTGTACAAGGACCTATAAATACAACCTTCGCTTTATCATCTATCTTTTTAATGATTCTTGATATGGCTATCATTGGTGATACAGTAGTTGATACTTTATCCTTCAATTTAGGATAATTAGTTTCTACATATGAAACAAAGGCTGGACAACAAGAACTTGTTATAGTACCTTTTTCTCCTATATTTTCTGCATATTCTTCTGCCTCATGTAGTGTAACCATATCAGCACCTAGTGCTACTTCAATAACATCCTTAAATCCTAATTTTTTTATTCCACTCACAACTTGCTCTATATTTACATAAGTAAATTGACTAGATATTGCAGGAGCTATTATAGCATATACATTTAAATCAGGATTGTTTTGTGACTTTTTCAATAAATTTAAAGTATCTACAATATATGATTTATCCATTATTGCACCAAAAGGACATTGATATACACATGCGCCACATTGTATACATTTTTCATTATTAATTTCTGCTTTTTTATTTTCATTTATTGAAAGTGCTCCTGCATTACATGCACGTCTACAAGGTCTCATGACATCCGAAATAGCATTATATGGACAGGCATTTTTGCATTTTCCACATTCAATACATTTATTTTGATCAATATATGCTCTATGATTTATAAAATGAATTGCATTCCTTGGACAAACATCAGTACATCTATGAGCAAGACACCCACGACAAGCCTCAGTTACTACAAACCTATCAATAGGACATTCTTCACATGCCTCATCTAATACCTCTATTACATTTTCGTTTTCCTTATCTCCACCTAAAGCTAATCTCACACGTTCCACAGTTATTGCTCTTTCTTTGTGTATACAGCATCTAGTTCTTGGTTCTGGACCTGGATCTATTACTTCTGGAATATTATCTATTTGTTCTTCAAGTTCACCATTTATTGTAAGTCTTGATACTTCTCTTAAAACTTCATATTTTATCTCTTGAACATAATTTTCAAATCTTCTCATATTTTCACCCCATCATTAGAAATAATTTACCTTTATTTATTTCATTATCTTTATTATTAAATCCCTATATTCTATTATACTTAAAGTATAAGATATTGTTATTTTTTTGTCAATAAAAATATTCAATATTCTTGTTAAGAAATTGTAATTTATTTAACAAGCGTTTTGAATTGTGTGAAATTTAAAAGTAAGGGTAAAATATATGTATTATAAAAATGGATTAGAGGTGATTTTTTGAAAAAAATAAGCAAAAAAATAATATTAATATCTATCATAGTTTTTCTTATTGCCATAGTTAGTGGTATAGTGGTATATTTAAATGACTCTTATGAAGCTGATAAAGAAGCCTTAAATATTTTAAAAAATGAAAATATAGATTTTTATGAAGATGAAAAAATCATTGTATTTAAAGCAAATAAAGAAAAAAATTTAGATAAAGGGTTCATATTTTATCCTGGAGGAAAAGTTGAATATAGGTCATATGCCCCTTTGTTAAATAAATTAGCAGAGGAAGGTTTGACTTCTGTTATAGTTAAAATGCCATTTAATCTAGCAGTATTTGATATAGATGGTGCACTAGATGTATTTTCTTTAGTTCCTGAAATAGAAAATTGGTATATAGGAGGTCATTCATTAGGTGGGGCTATGGCAAGCAGTCTTATTGCAGAAAATGAAAATAATTTACAAGGCTTGATATTGCTAGCAGCCTATCCTACAGAAAAAATAGACAAACCTATTATAAGTATTTATGGAACTAATGATAAAGTACTAGATAAGTCTATGATTGATGAAGATTATGAAGTGATTAAAATTCAAGGTGGAAATCATGCTTATTTTGGGAATTATGATGAACAAAAAGGAGATGGTAAATCTTCAATTTCAAGAGAAGAACAACAAGATATAGCAGTTGATGCTATTATTGAATTTGTTAAACAATAAATAATTTTAACTAATAAATGGGGAATATTATGAATGTATTTGTATTAAAATTAATAGCACTTATAACAATGATAATTGATCACTATGGGGCTATTTTTCATCATAATGAAATAACATTTAGAATTATAGGAAGAATAGCCTTTCCAATATATGCATTTTTAATAGTAGAAGGTTTTATACATACTTCTGATATAAAAAAATATGCTAAAAGACTTTTGATATTTGCATTTTTATCTGAAATTCCATTTGATTATGCTATTTTTGGTGAAATAAACTTTGCTCATCAAAATATATTTTTTGAATTATTTATAGGTATTGTAGCTCTTTATTATATAGAAAAAAAAGAAATATTATCACAACAAATTTCAATAATATTTATTGCTGGTTTAATATCTACTTTATTGATGTTTGATTATAATTTGTTGGGAATAATATATATTTGTACTTTTTATTTGACAAAGGATTTATCTAAAAATAAGAGATTTTCATTTGTTTTAGTTACAATTTTTATATCTAATCTTTTAATATCATCATCTCTTCAACAATATTCTTTAATTTCCATTTTATTTATATATATATATAACAATGAAATAGGACCAAAGAATAAGGTTATACAATTTTTATTTTATCTATCATATCCTCTTCATTTAATTATATTTGCTATAATGAGATTTTATTAAAGCCTTGATTTCAATTGAAATCAAGGCTTTAATATATAAACTTAATTTTATTCTATTTTAGTACCAGCCTCTTAAACTCATAACATCTGCTACCTTTTTAACTGAAATCATGTAAGCTGCATCTCTAATACTTACATTGTATTCTTCACTTAAATCCCATATGTCATTAAATGCATTTACCATTTTAGTTTCTTGCTTTTCTTCTACTTCTTTTTCTGACCAATAGTATCCATATCTATTTTGAACCCACTCAAAGTAAGATACAGTAACTCCACCAGCATTTGCAAGTATATCTGGAGCAACTACTACTCCTTTTTCTTTAAGAATTGCATCTGCAGCTGGTGTAATAGGACCATTTGCAGCTTCACAAACTAATTTAGCTTTTATTACTTTAGCTTCTTTTTCTTGAATTGCATTTTCAAGAGCAGCAGGCATGAATATATCTACTTCTAATTCCCAGAATTCTTCTAATGAGATTTTCTTTGCCTTAGGAAAATCAATAAGATTTTTATTTGCATCCATGTACTCTGCCATCTCATTAAAATCTAATCCATCAGCATTATATATTGCATATGTTCCAACAGAAGGAGCCCATTCAGCTATAGCAACAATGTTTGCACCTTGTCTTTCCACATTTTTAACAGTATATCTACCAACATTTCCAAAACCTTGAATTGCAACATTAGCTTTTTTCATATCTATTCCTAATTTTTTTGCAGCTTCTCTAGCTACTATACTTACACCAAATCCAGTAGCTTCATTTCTTCCTTGAGAACCTCCCCATGAAACTGGTTTACCTGTAAGTACACCCATATTGTTTTGTCCAGTTAATTTTATATATTCATCTACCATCCATGCCATTACTTGACCATTACTTCCAACATCAGGAGCTGGAACATCTATCTTTTCCCCTAAATATTTGTATAGTCCTTGTACATATCCTCTAGATAATTTTTCAAGTTCATTCTTTGATAATGTAGCAGGATCTACTGTGATACCGCCTTTTCCACCACCATAAGGAACGTCCATTACTCCACATTTGAATGTCATCCATACAGATAGAGCTTTTACTTCATCTGGATTAACTCCTGGATGGAATCTGATTCCTCCCTTTCCTGGACCTATAGCATCATTATGTAATGATCTGTATCCTTTAAATGATTTAATACTACCATCATCCATTTTTACAGGAATTGATATTTCTATAATTCTTTTTGGTTCTTTTAATAATTCATACACATTTTCTCCAAGCTTTAATACTTCACATGCTTTTTTCACTTGCAGTTGAGCACTTTCTAACGGATTTAGATTTTCTTTTGACATCAAATAAAACCTCCATTTAAAATGATTTTTATATATCATGTTTAATAAGATTTTAGCATACTAAAAAGGTTTTGTAAACGCTTTCAACAAAATCTTAATAATATTAAATCTTTTTACTAATATTATTAAGATTTTAATAATCTTTAAATGTAATACATGTTTGACATCTCAATATTCTAATGTTATTATAAAAATGTAAAAAAGGTTTTACTTTTGAATTCTTGAAAGGAGTTTTGAAATTGAAAAAGGCTTTAGAAAAATCGACGAAATGGAAATGCAAATCAGTTTAGTATCGATGAAATGGGCATGGTTTTATACTGTAATCTTTTTATTTGTTTGGACAATTGTAGATTATATAAATACTGGTGAAATGGGCTTAGCATTTTTTCTATTTATCACTCAAAATCTTGTTCATTTAGGTATTCAAACTTATATGAAATGGAAACTTGGAAAAGATGAAAAATAATATAAAAAAATTAAGAAAAGAACTTAAACTTAGACAAGAAGATGTAGCAAGTTCAGTAGGTGTAACAAGGCAAACAATTAATGCTATTGAAAATGATAAATATGATCCATCACTAGAACTCGCAATGAAACTTGCCATACTACTTAATACTAAAGTTGAAGAATTATTTATACTTGAAAAATAGCATTATAAAAGCCTTGATTTTCAATTGAAAATCAAGGCTTTTATAAATTATATTGTATTTTATGAAATCAACCTTTATACTGACCAGCTATAATAGTAGACTTATCTATATTAACACATGTGATATCTTTAGCATTTTCAAAAAGTTTATTATAATCTTCACTAAGACGTATTAAAGTCATTTTCTTTCCTTCATTATGATATTTTTCTGCTATTTTATCAATTCCTTCAATAGCAGAGTGATCCATTACCTTAGCATATTTAAAATCAACTATAACATTTTCAGGATCATTATTAATATCAAATAACTCCTTATAATTTAATACAGATCCAAAAAATATAGATCCATTAATTTTATATGTTTTAGAACCATCTTCATTATTTTCTATATTTACATATATAACTTTTCCCTTTTCCCAAGCAAACATTAGTGCTGATAATATAACTCCTACAATTACCGCTGTTGCTAAATCTGCAAATATTGTAATTATACTAACTACTATTATAACTAAAATATCCTGTATAGGCACTTTTTTTCTATATCTTAAACTTTGCCATTCAAATGTTCCAACTACAACCATGAACATTACTCCAACTAAAGATGCTAGTGGAATTGTATTTATAATTCTAGAACCAAACATTATAAACATTAATAATGAAAAAGATGCTACTAATCCAGATAATCTAGTTCTACCACCAGATTTTATATTAATAATAGATTGACCTATCATAGCATCTCCACCCATTCCACCAAAAAAACCATTTACTGTATTTGCTATCCCTTGAGCAATACACTCCTTATTACTCTTACCTCTAGTATCTGTCATTTCATCAATAACTCTAAGGGTCAGAACCGCTTCGGTTAAACCTACAAGAGATCCAACTATAGCATATGGAAAAATTATTCTAAGCATATCTATAGTAATTTTTACTTGGGGTATATAAAACTTAGGTAATCCGCCTTTGATCTCCATTCCTGCAAAGTCTTGTACATTCCTTAAGTGATATCCATTTTTATCTAAAATAACTGCAACAATTGTCATTATAATAATAGCTATTAGACTTGATGGAACAGCTTTTGTATATTTAGGAATAAAATGAATAATTGCCATAGTGATTACTACAAATAAAAGCATTATTATAATATCTGTTGAAGGAATCCAAGCTTTACTTACAGTTTCAACACCATTTACCATAACTGTCTTATCTACCTTAAATAGAGCCCATTGTGATATAAATATTAATATAGATAGTCCATTAAGAAAACCTAACATAACTGGATAAGGTATTATCCTTGCATACTTACCTAATCCTAATAATCCTATTGATATTTGAATAATTCCCATCAAAACTACAGTGGCAAAAAGATACTCTAAACCATGTTGAGCTATTAATGATGCAAAAAATCTCCTCGTTTCTTATTCTTATTATCTAAAAAAATGCTAGCCCTGATATCTTCCCAGAGATAGCATTTTTATTTTTTTATTGAGCAATTAATCTTATATATACTTTTAAATGAATGTAAAAGCGTGTTATACTATGAAACAACCTTTCATAGTATAACACACTTTTGTATAAGTAGCTATTAATATAAATTTATAATTTTCTTATTGCCCAATTAGGCTTTCCTAGTTGTCCTTCATTTTTTCCAATTGATTTTCCAGGAAATCCTTCTATAATATTATTTTCTTCAAATTCATCTCTTTGCTTTACTAATGAACCAGCTTTAATTAAACTATTTTTTCCTATTATACTATAGTCACATACTATAGAGCCAGCTTCAACGATACTATTGCTACCAATAATTGTTCCATGAATGGTAGAGTTAGGTCCAATTGTAACATTATCATGTATGATTAATTCATTATCAGGTAACAAATGTAGGACTGAGTTTTCTAATATTATAACATTATCACCTATTTTAATTGGTCCATGAGAATTACCAATTATTCTAACTCCTGAAGCTATATAGGAATTAGCTCCTATTACAACATCCCCAGTAATTTCTGCTTGATTATCAATATAGACAGAATCATCCACCTCAGGTAGTTTTCCATTAAATTCATATAGATTAGTCATAGTACTTTCTCCTCTCTCATATTGAAATATGTTCTCTACAAATTCATCAAGTAAAATATTATTATCTCTCATTTTTTTAATCATTTTTTTATCCTCGTCATTTAAAGTTCTAATGACTCTAGCTGGCCTTCCTACAACTACAGAATTTGATGGAATCACCATACCTTTAGCTACTATAGTCCCTTCACCAAATATGCACATATTCCCAATTTTTGAACCTGGCAAGAATATAGTATTATTTCCAATCTCGCATAAATCTCCAATTTCAGCTCCAATTGCAACAGTTTTATGACCAAAAACAGTTTTACTACCTACCTTTATTGGATTTTGTTCTGTGCCTATAAGTACTGAATTTTCCAGTACCCAAGATGAATTTCCTATAGTTACAGAATCATTATGAGATCTAATGATAGTACCTTGAGCAATATAGGCATCTTTTCCAAATCTAACCTTTCCAATAACCTTTGAAGAATCATCAATTCTTATATTATTCATATTTACCTCCCAAGTAACTATATAGAACTTTTTTGTATTTTTAAATATTAGTTATCTTTTTTTCATTATAAATATAAACCCCCTTGAAATCAAGAGGGTTTAAGTATAGTAGAAATTTATTTTTCTACTTCTAAATCTATTTCCAATAAAATTGGTGTATGATCTTGTCTTGTGCCAGAATCTATCATCTCAGATTTTATTATTTTATTATTTAGCCTATCACTAACTAACCAATAATCAATTCTCCATCCTGAGTTGTTAATTTTGCTTGTTTTTGCTCTTTGTGCCCACCAGGAATATACATCCTTAACATCACCGTGAACATGCCTGAAGGTATCTGTAAAACCTTTGTTTAATAGATTTGTAAAGCCCTCACGTTCCTCATCTGTAAAACCTGCTGATCCTCTGTTGTTTTGTGGATGTGCTAAGTCTATCTCCTTGTGAGCTACATTATAGTCTCCTGTTGCTAAAACTGGTTTTTCTTTATCTAGACTCTGAAGATATTCAGCATACTTTTCATCCCAAATTTGTCTTTCTTCCAATCTCTTTAGACCATCTCCTGCATTAGGAGTATAAACTTGGGTTAGATAAAATTCTCCAAAATCTAAAGTAATAATTCTTCCTTCTAAATCCATAGTATCTGGAACTTGAATATCAGGATAAAAAACTTTTGGAGAGTATTTATCCTTATATAAAAACATAGTCCCCGCATAACTTTTTCTAGCTGGCTGCTGAGAACTTCTCCATACATAAGAGTATCCTTTAAAATACTCAGCTAGATGTTTGATGTGCTTCTTGCTTGGTCCATTAGCTGGTAATTTAGTTTCTTGCAGAGCAATTGCATCTGCATCCATCTCAATAATTGTATCAATTACGTCTCTTGATAGCACAGCCCTATTTGAATCACTTGTTAAAGCTGCATTTAATGAATCAATATTCCATGAAATAAGTCTCAAATTATTCCTCCTATATTATAACTTTATTTATATATTATTTATACTTTTACTATCATACTAAAATTACTTCTGATACTGTAACACCTATTTTAACATCTCCACCCTAAAATCGCAACTTTCCTTGACATACTTATCATTAACCTAGTAACAATACTTTATTTCCCCATATTCTCTCATAAAATTTAATTTAACTTCAATAAAATATATTAAATCATTGAAATATTGATATAAAACAGCTCTATTTTCAAACTCTTTTCTCGTACTAGGCAGCCTAGTATTCTCATAATAATTCTTTAATTTATCTGCTTGTTTTAAGAGATCTTCTCCCGTATTACATTCATCTAATTCTTTAGATAGTCTTTCAGTAAGATCGCTTAATGGTTTAGCTTTTTCAACAGTTATAAATTCTTCTTTAATATTTTTCTGCATATTCACTAGGATGTGATACTGTTGTCTTCTCATATTAAAGTATTTTATGAAATAACTATTATCTTTTAAGATGAAGTCATTATTAAAATTAATAGCATATTCCATACCTTCTGCTAAAGCCTCATCTAGTCTTTCCAAACTATTATCTTGTAATTCTATAGAACATTGATTTAATAATTCTAATTTCATATTATATAGTATAGTCCTTATTAGACTTTCTACTTCAAATTGTTTATTTCTTATTTCATTTTCCCTATTAGGCATATGAATGTTCATAACCCATCCTACTAAAATTCCAATTAGTAATATTCCTATTTCATTTATCATGACACTCCAACTCAATGTATTAATATCATAAATATGGGTTACCAAAACTGTACTAACTGTCATTGCTTCTGTACTTTTTAAAATAGTTAGTATAGGTATAAATATAATTAAAAACACACCTAATACAATCAGATTGTGTCCACCTACTCTAAATAGAATAGTAGCTAATACTATTGCTATTAATGATGTCATAAGTCTTTTAATCCCTACAATATAGGTCTGAGTTCTTGTATCCAAAATACTAAGCATACATATTACTCCTGCTGTTGCAGCATATTTAAGTCCAATAATATTTGCTATAAAAATAGATAATATAACACCGATAGCTATCTTTATTGCTTTATATAATAAATTTTTCATATATGGTCATCCTTTCTTTAACATATATATATTATCCATTTATTTTTATCTAAATCAAAAGTTTCAAAGGTTTATGAATCCATTCTAATACCATAATTCTTTAACTATTCTTTTCCATCTCTATAATCATGCATTATTCTTTCAACTAAATTCCAAAAATCTTTTGAATGATTAAAATAAATCATATGACACATCTCATGGACTACTATATAATAAAAAACCACTCTAACCCATCATTGAAGTAAGGAGTGTATATCATATTTTATAAGGCTGGGATTGATATAACTATATCTTCTCCATCTATTTTTGAGTCAAAATTATATATTGGTTGATAGAACCCTTTAGTGTCTAGCATATATGAAAGACTTATATCTTGTATTTCTATTTTGCTTATATCATTTGAAGTATATATTAGTCTAAATTTACCCTTTTTAAATTCTTCATAAGCTTCTTCTTTACTTTTAATAGATACATCTCTTATTTTATTATATTTTACTATGTTGTTACGTATAACTTTTATAGTATCATCATTATAATATTCAACAGATAATCCACCATTTGTTATATAATTTTCATTTATAACATTTTCTATATTCCACCTAAATACTCCAACTTGATTTACATCATCAGATTTACTAAAAACTGCTGATTGTGGTATGTAAACATCAAATTCTTTTAATTTTTTTAATACAGTTTTTTTATCTGTATCAAATTTTTCTATTCCTTCATCAAAACTAGAAAAATCCCTATAATCATAACCTCCACCATTATAATAAAACGACATATTATAACCTTTATCTCTGAACCAATATATTGCCATATCATTATATGGATCTACTTCTATTTCTTCATCAATATCTTTATGTTTTAAAAAATCTCTAAAAAACTTTTTGCCATAGCCTTGGCCATAAATTTCAGCTTTATATATGGGAACTTTATCTGTACTATACTTATTATTATCATTTAAAAATACCTCTTTAGCACCATTATGTATTTCAGTATTCAAACTTAAATCTATATTTTTCATGTCAAATCTATAGTTATAAGCTATAGAAAGATTTCCAAATTCTTTACCATTATATACGCTAACTATTGCTATAGATGTAGCTATAGCGAGTATCAAGGGAGTAAGATAGATTGCTGATTTTCTAAACTTATTTTTCCTGTTTTCTATAGCAGTTATAATTGTCATAACTATTCCATATCCAATAATAGCTCCTACTACATTATTAAATATATCATCTAAATCAAATATCCCATATCCTGTTATAAGCTGAATTGTTTCTATTACTAATGTCATTAGAAAAGAAGCTCCAACTAGCCATGGAAATTTACGAAATCTTCTGCTTAATAATGGAAGTAGTATTCCAAAAGGAACTAACATAAGTATATTTAATATAATAAACCTCCAAGTGGTAGGATTAAAAGAATTCCAAGCTTCTCTGTATGTACTTAAAAAGTAAAGGTTTGAATCACCATGTAAGCTAGCTCCTCTATTCATAAATGTGACTCCGATAACCATAATTATATATCCTATAAAAGAAAACCAAATAAAAACTTTTCTACTATTTAACTTTTTACTTCCCTTTAAAAACTTCTTGTATATTATAAAATATCCAAAAGCTAAAAGTACTGTTAAAATAGCAACTAGTATGAATGCTATATTAAAATTGTTTTGTATTGTACTAAGTATATCTTGTATCCTCATATAAAACTCCTTATCTGTTTTTTAATTTTTATTTCCCTTATAATATATATTTCTATATTGAGCAATTCATGGCATTATAAAAGCCTTGATTTCAAATTGAAATCAAGGCTTTTCATTATGGTGGAGGCGGTGGGACGTTTATTCCTATAGTTTCCTAAAGGCACTGACTATATCTTGAAGTTTAAACTATAAACTCCTCTGGCGTATTATAGAAGCTATTATTTGATTTATTTTTAAATCACTACTTCTATCCTAGTGCTACATATCTCTTGACTTAGTAGCCTATAAGTCGATACAGGGCTGTTAAATTTCTTTACATACCCCTCGGTATTAGCTTAGATTACTCTTTAGCCTTCACCGATAAAGCCAGATTTTCACTGCTAAATCACTTTAGCAGGCGACTCTTTGTGAATCGAACCCACGTCCGAAGGAACTTCATATGGAGTTTCTCCCGAAACAGTTACTTATTTACATTCGCCAATCAAATCGCCAAGTAACAGGCTAGATGATTGACTATCTCTAATGGTACTAACTTAAGGTCAGAGAATCCCTCAAGCAGGGCCCCGCTTAAAATGGCGCTTAATCTCTAATAGGCGGGACTATTAGAGTAAGCGAGCAACATTTATTATGCTGCTAATGCGTAATTTTCGTCTGCGTTTAATTTAAGTTGCCACTTTTTAGGTTGTTCGGCGTCAACCTCCGGCTACTCCATACTCCGTACCCCCGTCGAAGCCAGGTCGCCCCCATAATTTAGTAATTCTTGGGACTCATGTATTTATCCATTCTTCTCTTGGCATCTTTCTTAGCTATATCATGTCTCTTATCATACATTTTTTTACCTTTTGCTATAGCTATTTCTATTTTAACTAATCCATTTTTAAAATATACACTTAAAGGAATAAGTGAATATCCTTGTTGAGAAGTATATCCTATAAGTTTTCTAATTTCTTCTTTATGAAGAAGAAGTTTTCTTTTCCTTAAAGGATCTTTGTTATAGATATTTCCTTGTTCATATGGGCTTATATGCATACCATTTATATAAGCTTGCCCTTTATCAATTGAAGCATAACTTTCTTTGATATTGACCTTACCTGCTCGAATTGATTTAACTTCTGTACCAGATAAAGCAATACCTGCTTCATATACTTCTTCAATAAAGTATTCATATCTTGCTTTTTTATTTTTTGATACAATCTTAATATTTTTAGCCATATAATCCTCCATAGAACTTTAGTCCATCTATTATATTACCATGAAAAAGCTATTTTGTCAAATTGATACTGGTTTGTCCTCACCCTTTGATGTTTGTAAAATCTTACTATGAAGTAATTTTATCAAGTCATTTATATCCATGCTTTCTTCAATTTCTATATATTGTATTTCATTGTGATTTACCCATGACTCTATTATTTGTGCCTCATCTATTTCTTCCTGTGGCAATATTTTATTGTGTGTTTTTAACTTTGTTAATAGAGGAATCAAAAAAGTTTTTAATTTTAATTTATCTATTTTTTCTTCTTTATATAATATAAAAGTATCTAGTATTCTGCCCCCTCTTATATAATAGATTTTAATGTTTTCTTTTATAGTTTTCTCTATAATAATCAGTTCTTCTTCTGATAAGGCTTTTGTAATTATTCTTTGCTTATATATTAATATTTCAAATTTATTTATTTTATTTCTATAATCAGCTGCTTTTTCATAATTTAATGATTTTGAATGATATGTCATTTTTGCATTTAATTCTTTTAATAAATATTCTCCATTTCCTTTTAAAATATCTATTATTTCATTTATCATTTCTTGATATTCTTCTTTTACATAATTTGATTTATTACAAGGAGCTAAACATTTACCTAAATGATAATAAAGACAAGTTTCACTTTTTATTTTAATTCCACATTTTCTAATAGGAAATAATTCATTTATATATTTCACTATTTCATATACTAGCCTTTTTTTATTATAAGGCCCAAAATACAAGGCATTATCATCTTTTATTTTATATGCAGAAGTTATCATAGGATAATCTTCATTTGTGATTTTTATATAGGGATATGCCTTGAAGTTTTTAAGCAATGAATTATATTTAGGTTTATATTTTTTAATCATTCTACTTTCAAGTACCAAGGCCTCAAGTTCTGTATCTGTTATAATATATTCTAAATCAAATATATTAAATTTCAATTTTTGAATTTTAGTAGAATCATTCTTCGATTTATAGAAATATTGTTTTACTCTTTTTTTAAGACATTTTGATTTGCCTATATATATTATATTGTTATATTTATCTTTGAAAAAATATACTCCTGGAAGTTCAGGTAATTTTTTTATCTTTAATTTTATATTATCCATAAATATATTATATCAGATATATATTATATTTAAAAATAGATTAGATCTAGCATATGCTAGATCTAATCATTAAATCATTCTTCTTTTTCTTCATTTTCAATTAATAAAAAATCTATTTCTCTCTTAGATATATTAGTGTTTGCTACTTTAACTTTTACGATATCGCCTATTCTATATGACTTCTTCGTTCTTTCTTCTACAAGAGAATAATTCTTTTCATCATAATTATAGTATCCATCAGTTAAAGTACTTATATGAACTAATCCTTCTATTGTATTGTCTAATTCTACAAATAGACCAAAGGATGTTACTCCTGATATTACACCTTCATATTCTTCTCCGATTCGCTTAGACATGTATTCTACCATTTTAAGCTCATCTGTTTCTCTTTCTGCTCCATCTGCAATTCTTTCTGCTGCTGATGAATGTTGTGCTATTTGTGGTAATTTTTTCTCTAATTTAGATTTCTTTTTGGCATCTATCTCATTATTTATAAACCATTTAATTATTCTATGAATAGTTAAATCTGGATACCTTCTTATTGGAGATGTAAAATGAGTATAGAATTTTGAAGCTAAGCCAAAATGGGTTTTTCTCTCAGCTAAATACTCTGCTTTTTTAAGTGATCTTAGCATTATAGTATTTATAACTGTTTCTTCTTTTTTGCCTTCTACTTGTTTAAGTAAAGATTGTAATTGCTTTGGATGTATCTCTTCATCGCTTCCTTTAAGTTTATATCCAAAATTATATATGAATTTTCTAAAGTCTTCTATTTTGTCTTCATCTGGGTCTTCATGAACCCTATAAAGGAAAGGTGTTTCAGTCCAATACATATATTCTGCTATTGTTTCATTTGCTGCTAGCATAAATTCTTCTATAATTCTATTAGATATTCTTCTTTCATATTTCTTTATATTTATAGGTTCTCCTTCTTCATTTAAAATAATCTTTGCTTCATCAAAATCAAAATCTATAGTTCCCCTTTTTTCTCTCTTTGCCCTAAGGGTTTTACTAAGCTCTTCCATTAATTTAAATTCATCCATCAAATCACTATATTTTTCTATCAATTCTTCATTGTTGTTTTCCAATATATCTGATACATCTTTGTAATTTAAACGAGCTTTAGAATTTATAATTGTTTCTTTAATCTTTTGATCTTTAACATTACCATCCTTATCTATAGTCATAAATACGGATAAGGTAAGTCTATCTACATCTGGGTTTAAACTACACACTCCATTGGATAATTTTCTAGGTAACATTGGTATTACCCTATCTACTAGATATACACTTGTTCCTCTTTTATATGCTTCATTATCTATTTCTGAATTTTCTTTTACATAATAAGTAACATCTGCTATATGAACACCTAATTGATAGTTACCATCATCTAGTTTTTCAATAGATACACCATCATCTAAATCTTTTGCATCTATCCCATCAATAGTGAATATAGTTTTATCTCTTAAATCTAATCTTCTTTTTATTTCTTTTTCAGGTATTTCTTCACTAATATTTTCTGCTTCTCTTAAAACTTCTTCTGGAAATGTTTCTGATAAGTTATATTTTCTTTCAATAGATAATATATCTGTTCCTACCTCATCTACGTTTCCCAGCACTTCTATTACTTTACCTTCGGGATTCCTTCTACCTTCAGGCCATTTTGTGATTTCAACTACAACCTTATCATCATTTCTTGCATTTTCACTTTCTGATTTTGGTATAAATACATCTACACTTACTTTTTCATCATCAGGAACTACAAATCCAAAACTTTTACTCTTTTGAAAAATACCTACTATATTTTTGTTTCCTCTTTCTATTATTCTAATTACTTCTCCTTCTGGTCTTTTATCACCATCAGCTTTTTTATACAATCTCACTAACACTCTATCATTATGTAATGCACCATTTAGATTGTTAGAAGATAAAAATACATCTCTGTCTTCTTTATCATCAGGAAGTAAAAAACCAAATCCACGAGCATTACCTTGTATCTTACCAAATACTAGATTCATTTTTTCAGGCACACCATAAGTATCTTCTCTAGTTTTCACTACAGAACATTCCTTTTCCATTTCATCTAATATGCTATAAAACTCTTTTAAATCACCTTTTTGAATATCAAAAATATTTGCAAGTTCCTTTTTATTCATTGGTTTATATGCTTGTTCTTTAATAAATTTCAATATTTTATCTTTTATATTCATAATTTCCCTCCACAACTTTGTTTACTTATATGTTTACCCTTATGTATGATTTTTATTTATAATTATAAAAATTAATAATATAAAAAGGCACATTTGACTTGTGCCTAAATTTCTATTGTTTTTTCTAAGCTTTTAGATGTCTTTTTTAAATTAATACCTAATACACTACAAACAGTCACCGCACCTAATATATCTATAAGATATTCTTTGTTTTCAATTTTAGTGTTGAATTCTACTTTTTCTTTATTATTATTAATATTAAATTTTAAGTTTTTTTCATCTTCTCGTATATTATCTATATAATAATCTAACTCTTCATTTTCTATTCCATACAATACTTTTTCTTTAAATGTTTTATCGGCTAATTTTTTTATATATTTATCATCATAATTAAATATTGCTATTCCTTCAGGTGGTAAGACCTCTATTATTTCATATTTTGATTTTAATATGTTTTCTGTATTTTCTGTATCTAAAACTTTTGATTCTATATCAGTCATTATTCCTATTTGCGGATTTAAGAGGTCTGATATTTCAGATATTTTCCCTATTTCATTACAGTTTGTATTCATAAAAATAATACTATTATCTAAATTATCATTTTTATTTATTTCTCTGGAAATATCATAAATTGTATTAATATTTTCTTTTATTTCAACAGTATTATCACTATCAAAAAATTTACAAGCTAACATTTTAGTTTTATTGTCGTCTGAATTGCATGCAAATGATATTGTTTTTAAATTTTCAGTAGCTCTAACTTTATCATAAGCCATGTTTATTTCTTTTTTTATATTTCTTTTTTTTATTTCTTTTAATATTATTGCTTTTATTTTTTCATATCTAAATAATAGCAATATCACTATAACTACAATAACAAATAGTATTATAGTTAAATAATCAGTAATCATAATATAATCTCCTTATTTAAATTTATTCATATATTAAATCTATGTCCCATAATAATAATATATGAATAAATTCCTTTTTAAACAAAAAGGACAATCATATGACTGTCCTTTTTTTATTTAAAAAATTATTATATAAATAATGGTGCAAATACTAATGCTACTATAGTCATAAGCTTTATAAGAATATTTATTGAAGGTCCTGAAGTATCCTTAAATGGATCTCCTACAGTATCTCCAACAACTGCTGCTTTATGAGCTTCACTACCTTTTCCACCATGATTTCCTTCTTCAATAAACTTCTTAGCATTGTCCCATGCTCCACCAGCATTAGCCATGAATATAGCCATAAGAACACCTGTAACTAGTGCTCCAGCAAGTAGACCACCTAATGCTTCTACTCCTAAAGTAAGTCCTGTTACAACTGGCGCTAAAACTGCTAAAAGTCCTGGTATAACCATTTCTTTAAGTGCTGCTGTTGTACTTATATCAACACATTTATTATACTCTGGTTTTGCTGTACCTTCCATAATTCCAGGTATAGTTTTAAATTGTCTTCTAACTTCTTCTATCATAGAAAATGCAGCTTTTCCTACTGCTTTCATAGTTATAGCTGAGAATAAAAATGGTAGCATACCACCTATTAAAAGACCTGCAATAACTGTTGGTTCTGTAAGGTTTATTGATTCTAAGTTTACAGCTTTTGTATATGATGCAAACAATGCTAATGATGTAAGAGCTGCTGAACCTATAGCAAAACCTTTACCTATAGCTGCTGTAGTATTTCCTACAGAATCTAATTTATCTGTTATGTCACGAACTCCACTTGGTAGTTCACACATTTCTGCAATACCACCAGCATTATCAGCTATTGGTCCATATGCATCAACTGCTACTGTCATTCCTGCAGTAGAAAGCATGCCAACTGCTGCTAGTGCTATACCATATAAACCTGCTACTTCATAAGCTACTAAAATACCTGCTGAAATAACAAGTATTGGTAAAGCTGTAGATTGCATACCTACTGATAAACCACTTATGATTGTTGTAGATGCTCCTGTTTCTGACTCATCTGCAATTCTTTTAACTGGAGCATATTCAGTTGAAGTATAATATTCAGTAATTTTTGCTACTATAATTCCAACTAATAATCCAGTAACTATTGCAAAAAATGGATTATAACTTTCAAGTAATGAATTACTTAAGAAAAATGCTGCTATAACTGTTAAAACACCACTTACTAGGGTTCCTGTATTAAGCGATTTCTGTGGATCAGAATTTTCTCCTGCACGCACAAAAAATGTTCCTATTATAGATGCTATTATTCCTATGCCTGCTAATAATAATGGAAATAAGGCTGCATTCATAGCCATATCAAAATTATCAGCATATGCAACAAGTCCGAGTGTTATAGCTGATATGATTGAACCAACATATGATTCAAATAAGTCTGCACCCATTCCAGCAACATCTCCAACATTGTCCCCAACATTGTCTGCTATAACTGCAGGATTTCTTGGATCATCTTCTGGTATTCCTGCTTCTACTTTACCTACTAAGTCAGCTCCAACATCAGCTGCTTTTGTATAAATACCTCCACCTACACGGCCAAATAAGGCTATAGAAGAAGCACCTAATCCAAAACCAGTTATGTAACTAGCTGCATCTTGTGCATCTTGTAATACGGTTGCATCTTTAGAAAAGAAATAATATAATGACCCAATTCCAAGTAAGCCTAAACCTACTACACTCATTCCCATTACTGCTCCACCAGAAAATGCCACTGATAAAGCTTTATTCATTCCTTTTTCCATTGCTGCATTTGCTGTTCTAACATTTGCTTTTGTAGCTACTCGCATACCGAAAAAACCTGCAAGTGCTGAAAAAACTGCACCAATTATAAACGATATCGCTGTAAACCAATTTATTCCAATTCCTAAAATAACAAAAAGAACTACTACAAAGATTGCTAGGTATTTATATTCACGTGATAAAAAGGCCATAGCCCCCTCTTGAATATAAGATGCAATTTCTTTCATTCTCTCATTGCCTGGATTTACTTTGTTTATTAAACTAGATTTATAAAAAGCAAATATCAGGGCTATTACACCAACTATTGGTGCTAATAAAATAAAATTCAATTTAATATCCTCCTTCTTTATTCAGTTTTCCTTATTATTGTACTGCTGTTAATGCTAATGATGATAATATAAATATTACAGCAGAAACTGTAGTTAGTTTGCTAAGAATAGCTTCATAACTTCTTCCCTGTTTTTTCCCCCAGATACTTTCTGCTCCTCCGGCTATACTACCTGATAGACCAGCACTTTTACCTGACTGTAACAATATACTTGCAATTAATACTAAACTTGCTATAAGTAATAATACGGTAAATATAATTGCTGCTGTACTCATAAATCCACCCCCTATTTATATACGATTAACAAACCTATTTTAACATGTATTTTATATAAAAGCAATCAAATATTCTTAAAATAGGTAAATGATAAGAATATATATCCTTATCATTTACCTTAGTATTTATTTTATATATTTATTTATTTTAAATTATAAAATACTTCCATTCCATCATATTTTGAAGTATCAGATAAGAAGTCTTCAAGTCTTAATAACTGATTGTATTTAGATACTCTATCAGATCTTGAAGGAGCACCTGTTTTAATCTGACCTGCATTAGTTGCTACTACTAAATCTGCTATTGTGTTGTCTGATGTTTCCCCAGATCTATGAGAAATAACAGCAGTAAATCCTGCTCTTTTTGCCATTTCTATAGCATCTAATGTTTCAGTTATAGTACCTATTTGATTTAACTTAACTAAAATAGAGTTAGCTGATTTTTCTTTAATTCCTTTAGATAACCTCTTTGTGTTAGTTACAAATAAATCATCTCCAACTATTTGTATCTTCTTACCTAGTTTTTCAGTCATCATCTTCCATCCATCCCAATCTTCTTCATCTAATCCATCTTCAATTGAGATTATTGGATATTTATCTACTAGATTACTGTAAAAATCAACCATTTCTTCAGCTGTTAAAGTTTTACCTTCTGCTGCTAAAGTATATACTTTCTTTTCTTTATCATAAATTTCAGTTGCAGCTACATCAAGTGCAAGTCTTACTTCATCAAATGGTTTGTAACCTGCTTTTTCTATAGCTTCTACTATAGTAGATAATGCTTCTTCATTTGATGATAAGTTTGGAGCAAATCCACCTTCATCACCTACTGAAGTATTAAGTCCTTTTGATTTTAGTACTGCTTTAAGGCTATGGAATATCTCTGCTCCCATTCTAAGTCCTTCTTTAAATGATTTAGCACCAACTGGCATAACCATGAACTCTTGAATGTCTACGTTATTATCAGCATGCTCTCCACCATTTAAAATATTCATCATAGGCACAGGTAATATTTTAGCATTTACTCCCCCTAAATATTGGAATAACTCAAGACCTAATGAATCAGCTGCAGCGCGTGCTACTGCCATTGATACACCAAGTATTGCATTAGCACCAAATTTACCTTTATTATCAGTACCATCTAAATCTATCATAGTCATATCTATTCCAACTTGATCTGTTATGTCAAAGCCAATAAGCTCAGGAGCTATTTTTTCATTTACATTTTCAACAGCCTTACTAACACCTTTTCCTAAATATCTATCCTTATCTCCATCTCTTAATTCAACTGCTTCAAATGCTCCAGTTGATGCTCCAGATGGAACTGCTGCCCTTCCAAATGCTCCACTTTCTGTTGCTACCTCAACTTCTACTGTAGGATTACCTCTTGAGTCTAATATTTCTCTTGCATAAACTTCTACTATCATATCCATATTACAATTTCCTCCTCTAATTTTTATCTATTTTTTTATTAATAAAGATGTTCCTGTCATTTCGCTAGGCTTATTTATATCTAGCATGTCTAATATTGTAGGTGAAATATCTGCAAGGATTCCACCTTCTCTTAAATCTAAATTACCTTCACCTAATATTATACACGGTACTTTGTTTGTCGTATGAGCTGTTACTACTGCACCAGTTTCTTCATCTCTCATTTGTTCTGCATTTCCATGATCAGCTGTTATTAAAACACTGGCACCTAATTCTTCTAATTTCTTTACTACTTCTCCTAAACATCTATCTACAGTTTCAACAGCTTTAATTGCTGCATCAATATCACCTGTATGTCCTACCATATCTGGATTTGCAAAGTTTAGTACCATCAAGCTATAATCCTTTTCATTTAAACTTTCTATAGCTTTATTTTTCACTTCTTCTGCACTCATTTCAGGTTGAAGGTCATATGTTGAAACTTTTGGTGATGGAATTAATACTCTATCTTCATCTATATTAGGTTGCTCTACTCCTCCATTAAAGAAGAATGTAACATGAGCATATTTTTCAGTCTCTGCTATTCTTAGTTGTTTTTTATCTAAATTACTTATATATTCACCTAATGTGTTTTTATAAGTTTGAGGATTAAATGCAACTTTTACATTTTCTATTGTCTTATCATATTCTGTCATAGTTATATATTCTGTCTTCACTTCTTTTTCTCTATTAAAACCTTCAAAATCCACATCTACTAATGCTCTTGTTAACTGTCTTGCTCTATCTGGTCTGAAATTATAAAATATAATTGAATCATTATCATCTATTGTAGCAACAGGTTTAGAGTCTTTCATTATAACTGTTGGAACTACAAATTCATCACTTACATCTTCATCATAAGAATTTTGAACTGCTTCTTCTGGTGAATTTGCTTCTAAACCTTTACCTAGAGTTAATGCATTATATGCTTTTTCTGTTCTATCCCATCTTTTATCCCTATCCATTGAATAATAACGACCTGAAACTGTAGCAATTTTACCTACTCCAATTTCTTTTATCTTTTCTTCTAATTCTTTTATATCGGATAATCCAATTGTAGGTGGAACATCCCTACCATCTAAAAATGGATGAATATATACATCATTAAAATCTTTTTTTGCTGCAAGTTCAAGTAAGGCATATACATGAGAACTATGGCTATGAACACCTCCATGAGAAAAGAGCCCTAATAGATGAAGTTTTGTGCCGTTTTTTTTAGCCCTATCTATAGCTTGATTAAATTCTTCTTTTTCAAAGAAATCTCCATCTTTTATAGATTTATTTATTCTAGTAAATTCTTGATAAATAATTCTACCAGCACCTATATTTAAATGGCCTACTTCTGAGTTTCCCATTTGTCCATCTGGAAGTCCTACAGCTTCACCACTTGCTATTAGTTTGGTATATGGATTGTTTGCTTTTAGTCTGTCAAAGTTTGGAGTATTAGCAAGTAAAGTTGCATTACCTTTGTAGTCTTTGCCAAGTCCCCAACCATCTAATATGACTATTGCTGCTAATTTTTCTTTCATATTTTTCACTCCTTTAAAACCTTACTAATTCTGTGAAGTCATCTTTTTTAAGACTTGCTCCTCCAACTAAGGCTCCATCAATATCTGGCTCGTTCATTATTTCTGTAACATTGTTAGGTTTTACGCTTCCACCATATTGAATTCTAACTTCTTCTGATATTTCTTCATCATATTTATCTCTTATTAAGTTTCTTATATAACTAATCATTTCATTTGCATCTTCACTAGAAGCTGTTTTTCCTGTTCCTATTGCCCAGATAGGTTCATAAGCTAAAACAATATTCTTCATATCATCTTTACTTACATCTTCTAAAGCTTTTGTTATTTGAGTTTTTATTTTTTCCTTTGCACTATTATCTTCTCTTTCTTCTAATGTTTCACCTACACATACAATAGGTTTAATATCATGAGCTAAACTTGATTTTACTTTTTTATTTACAGTTTCATTTGTCTCATTAAAATATTCTCTTCTTTCAGAATGGCCTATAATAGCATAATCTACTCCGATTTCTTTTAACATTAATGGAGATATTTCACCAGTATAAGCACCATTTTCTTCAAAATGAATGTTTTGAGCTCCTAATTTAATATTGCTAGCTTCAAGTTCTTTTTTAACACTTAAAAGAGACACAAATGGTACACATACTACTACTTCTACATCTGTATTATCTCCAAGGTGTTTTATTTCTTTTACAAAATCTACACCTTCTGAGATAGTTTTATTCATTTTCCAGTTACCAGCAATTATTGGTCTACGCAAAATTATCACTCCTATTTATCTTCTATAGCTTCTATTCCAGGTAATTTTTTACCTTCAAATAATTCCAGAGAAGCTCCACCACCAGTAGAAATATGAGTCATTTTATCATTTAATCCTGTTTTTTCTACTGCAGCTGCACTATCTCCTCCACCTATAATAGTTATAGCATCAGATTCTGCCAAAGACTTAGCTATTTCATTTGTACCTTTTGCAAAGTTTTCCATTTCAAATACTCCCATAGGCCCATTCCAAATTATAGTATTAGATTTTTCAATTTCTTTTTCAAATAATTCTATTGTTGCATCACCTATGTCAACACCCATCATATCTTCTGGAATGCTATCAGCATCAACTGTTTTATAATCCGTATCATTTTTAAATTCTTTTGCTACAACAGTATCAACAGGTAATAAAAGATTAACATTCTTCCCTTTTGCCTTTTTCATTAAATCTTTTGCTAAATCTATTTTATCTTCTTCTAGTAAAGATGTACCAACTTCATATCCTTTGGCTTTTAAAAATGTATAAGCCATACCTCCACCTATTATTAGTGAATCTACTTTATCTAATAAGTTTTCTATTACACCTATTTTATCTGATACTTTAGCTCCACCAAGTATTGCAAGAAAAGGTCTTTTTGGATTTGAAATAGCACCTGCCATTACATCTAATTCACGTGCTACAAGATTACCCATAACAGTAGGTAAGAATTTGCTAACTCCTACATTTGAAGCATGTGCTCTATGTGCTGTACCAAATGCATCATTTACAAATGCATCAGCAAGTGATGCTAAATCTTTTGCAAATCCTTCATCATTTTTTTTCTCTTCTTTTCTAAACCTAGTATTTTGAAGTAAAACTATATCTCCATTTTGCATCTCGGAAACAGCTTTTTTTGCACTTTCACCTACTACTTCATCATCATCAGCAAATATAACTTCTCTACCTAATAAATCAGCCAGTCTTTTTGCAACTGGTTCCAAAGTAAATTCTTTTTTTACTTCACCTTTTGGTCTTCCTAAATGAGACATTAATATAACTTTACCATCATTTTCTAATATATATTTTATTGTAGGTAAAGCACTTTTTATCCTTCTGTCATCAGTAATATTTCCATCCTTATCCATAGGAACATTAAAGTCACATCTAACTAGTACTTTTTTTCCTTTAATATTTATATCTTCAATAGTTTTTTTGTTTTGCATATTTTCACTCCTTTAATATATCAACAACTCTTATTAGTGAAACCGGTTATATAGAATCTATATAACCGGTCACCTTTTTATTAAAGTCCTTTTTCTGATATAAGTTTAGCTAAATCTACTACTCTTGCAGAATAACCCCATTCGTTATCATACCATGATACAACTTTTACCATATTATCTCCTATTGACATAGTTGATAATCCATCTATGATTGAAGAACGTGGATCTTTTCTGTAATCCATAGAAACTAATGGTTCATCAGAATAACCTAAAATCCCTTTTAATTCTCCATCTGCTGCTTCTTTGAATGCCTTATTAACATCTTCTGCTGATGCATTTTTTTCTAATTCAAATACTATATCAACTACAGAAACTGTAGGTGTTGGTACTCTCATTGCCATCCCATCTAATTTACCTTCTAATTCTGGAATTACAAGTGATACTGCTTTTGTTGCTCCTGTAGTAGTTGGTATAATACTTTCTGCAGCTGCTCTTGCTCTTCTTAGATCTTTATGAGAACCATCTAATATTTGTTGGTCATTTGTATATGAATGAACTGTAGTCATAAGTCCATGCTTAATGCCAAAATTGTCTAATACTACTTTAGTAAATGGTGCTAAACAGTTTGTAGTACAAGATGCATTTGATATTATATTATGATTATCCTTATCATAATCTTGTTCATTTACTCCCATAACTATTGTAATATCTTCGTCCTTAGCTGGCGCTGTAATCAATACCTTTTTAGCCCCTGCATTAATGTGCTTTTGTGCACCTTCTCTATCTCTAAATACACCAGTAGATTCAATTACTAGGTCTACACCAAGTTCTTTCCAAGGTAATTTTTCAGGATCTCTTTCATTTACTTTTTTAATTTTATTTCCATTTGCTATTATATAATCGCCTTCTGTTGAAATTTCACCTTCAAATTTACCAAAAAGAGAGTCATATTTAAATAAATGAGCTGCATCTTCTACACTTCCTGATTTGTTAATAGCTACAAATTCTAAGCCTTCTATTTTATTTTCTAAAGCATACCTTAATACATTTCTTCCTATTCTTCCAAAACCATTAATTGCTACTTTCATCAATAAAAACCTCCTACATTATTTTTATATTTTAAAACTAAAATTATTTAACTTTTTTAAGTATTGCTTTTGCTGCTCCTTCATCAATTATAAGCGTTATATCATTTCTAAGCGCTGTAATAGCAAGTATAGCATCAGCTTTCTTTGATCCTGCTGCAATACCTATAACATTTTTGATGTTTTTGAAATCATCAAGATTAAGACCAACTGTATTAGACTCTCTTACTATATTTCCAGATATATCAAAATAATATCCAAAAGCTTCAGATACAGCTTTCTTTTTTTCTATTGAGTTTATTATATCCTTTGATAGATTCCTTCTAATAGCCATAGTATCAGCTCTTCCTATTCCAAAAACTAAGACATCTATTTTTTTAATAGAATCTATTAAAGATTTTATTTCATCAAATTTCATCAGAGTATCTAATGCTTCTTTTCCTATATTATCTGGTATATGAAGTAATTTGTAATTTCCATTAATCCTTGTTGCTATTTTAGCTGCTATATTATTGGATTGTGTTTCAAGGTCCTTACCTATGCTGCCTCTTGCTGGTAATACCAATATATTTTTCAGGCTATTAATCTCAGGCATTTTATTTGCTACCTCTGCCATAGTAGTTCCTCCCGTTATACCTACAATATTATCATCTTCTATTATGTTCAATATTTGCTTTGATGATTCACTTCCTATATCAGATAATATGTATTTATCATAATCAAAATCTCCAGGAACTACATGGATATCTTTTAAACCTAATATTTTTTTTAATTTTTCTTCTAAATTTGATAATCCTCTTAAAGAATAGATGAAATCTTTTAGGTCCTCAATTATATTAATACCTTCTTCTGTAACATTCATACCCATAGATTTGATTTCTAATAACCCTTGTTTTTTTAAAACTTCAACTTCAGTTCTAATTGTTCTTTCTCCAAGTTCTAATGAATTTGCAAGAGTCCTTCTTCCTATGGATGGATTGTGATATATATTTCTTAGTATATTATATCTTTTATTTAATAATTCTAACATTTCAGGCATAATTTTTTTTTGAAGATTTATTATATCTTTCATAATTTACACTCCTAACTAATACATGGATCTAAAAAGTCCCATCGCATTATTATTAGTCCCACTATTTCTAAAAAAATATCGCCTTCATCTCTATTATAATTTAAAGTCTGAAAAAATACAAGTAAAAAGAAGAAGATATGAGAAAAATTAATTTCATCTAATATCTTCTTCTTTTAGAAGATGATGGGATATTAAGTTCATCTCTATATTTTGCTATTGTTCTTCTAGATATATTTATATCCTTTTCTTTAAAAATATTTGAAATTTTTTGATCACTAAGTGGTTTTTTTATATTTTCATTTTCTATTAAATCTTTTAACATAGACTTTACTCCAGTTGATGCAATATCTCCAGAGTCTCCCTTTATACTACTTGAAAAAAAGTACTTAAGCTCAAATAGTCCTCTTGGAGTTTGAACATATTTTCCATTAGTTGCTCTACTTACTGTAGATTCATGCATGTCTATATCATCTGCTATTTCTTTTAATGTTAAAGGAATTAAATATTTTTGTCCTTTATCAAAAAAACTTTTTTGATAAAGGACAATTGAAGTAACGACCTTAAATATAGTCATTCTCCTTTGTTCAATACTTTTAATAAGCCACATAGCAGAGTTCAATTTATTATTGATAAACTTTGAAGCATTATTATGCTCATTATGCTTGTTTAACATATCCTTATAAAAATCATTTATAATAAGTCTAGGAGCAGTTGTATCATTTACCCTAATGATATATTCTCCATCAATTTCTTCTAAAATTACATCTGGTTTCACATATTTAATGTCATCATCATCGCTTGGAAAGCCTCTTCCTGGCTTTGGCTCTAAGCTTTTTATTATATCACATATATCTTGAACTCTTTTTATAGATATATCTAGTTCTTTAGATATATTATTTAATCTATTAGATGCTACATCTTCTAAATGATTATCTATAATAGCTAATATGTCTTCATTATCTTTTTTTTCGTTTTTTAATTGTATTTTTAGGCATTCCTTTAAATCTCTTGCGCCTACACCTATGGGATCAAAGGTTTGAATTACTTCTAATACATTCATTACTCTTCCTTCATCTACATTTAAATAACTAACTATATCCTCTATTGATGATTTAAGATAACCATTGCTATCTATGCTCTCAATTATAATTGTACCTATTAATTTATCCTTGTCATTAAAAAGAGTTAGATCAAGTTGGAAAATCAAATGTTCCTTTAGCGATTCTTCTTTAGTTATAAAATTTTCATAATTATATTCATCTTTATCTTTATTGATTTTTTTATAACTTATATCATCATATTGATTTGAATATTCTTTCCAATCTATATCATCTTTTTCATTTAATGATACTTCTTCTTTATCTTTTTTTATTTCTCTTTCTATTAAAGGATTCGATTCCATTTGAGTTTCTAAATATTCATTAAGCTCATAACTGTTGAATTGTAAGAGTTTAATGGCCTGTCTTAATTCTGGAGTCATGACTAATTTTTGGGTTTGTTTTAAAGCTAGTTCAAATCCCATCCTCATAAATTTCACCTCAACCTTTTTTATCTATAGTATAAATATATGTTCTACTATTTATATTATACCAAATATACATGATTACTTAAAGTTAAAGATATATTCATATGATTAAATAAAAAAAGTGATCATATGATCACTTTTTATCTCTCACCTTTTTGATATGGATCTCCACTGGCTGCAGGAGCAGTTGCTCTTCCTACAAAGCCTGTAAGTATTATTAGAGTAAGTACATAAGGTAACATAGCAAGTAATTGAGAAGAAATGTTTACAGCATCTACACCACCTAAGTATACTGTTAATCCTTGAGCTGCTCCAAATAATAAACATGCCCACATAGCTCCTTGTGGTTTCCATTTTCCAAATATTACAGCTGCAAGGGCAATAAAGCCTTGTCCTGATATAAGAGTAGGTCTAAAGTTAGAAACTACTGCAATACTCATAGCAGCTCCACCAAAACCTGCAAAAATACCAGATAATACTACAGATAAGTATCTTATTTTAACTACACTAACACCTAATGTGTCTGCTGCTGCAGGATGTTCTCCTACAGATCTTATCCTAAGTCCTAATTTTGTTTTATATAATACAAACCATACTATAAATACCAATATAAATGCCATATAAACTGTAGCATATTGGTTAAATAATAAATCTAAAAATGAATTTGATTCAAATACTCCATTAAATGGTCTAGGCATTTTTGCTGAAAAATCTATTGATTTTGTCATTGTAGAGTTATTAAACAATAATCTGCTCATAAATAAGGCTATACCAGGCCCTAAAAAGTTTATAGCTATACCAGAAACTACCTGATCTGCATGAAATGTTACTGCAGCTATAGCATGAAGAAGTCCAAATACACCTGCAGCAAGTCCAGCGCAGATAAAAGCAAGCCATGGATTTCCCGAGAAATACCCTACTGCAGCTCCTGTAAATGCACCTACTGACATCATACCCTCAAGACCTATATTAACAACACCTGAGTTTTCAGATATAACTCCACCTAGAGCTGTAAATAAAAGTGGTGCTGCATACATTAGCGAAGTTCCAATTATAAATCCTAAATCACCTAGCATTACTTTTCACCTCGTTTCTTGTTCTTTATATTTATCATCATTTTAAATAATTTTGGTATTGCTATAAAGAACACTATAGTACCTATCATTATATTAACCACTTCAGATGGGGCTCCAAGTGGTGGCTGAATCTTTGGTCCACCATATTTAAGGGCACCAAATAATAATCCTGAAAATATATTTCCTATTGCCATATTACCTGCAATAAGAGATACTGCCATTCCATCAAAGCCATAGCCTTCCATAAGTGGTAAAACTATAACAGATTTAGTTACACCCATAACTTGTATTGCTCCTGCAAGTCCTGCAAGTGCACCTGATATCATCATTGATGTTATTATACTTTTCTTAACCTTAATTCCACCATATTCTGCTGCAAGTTTATTATATCCAACTGCGCGAAGTTCATATCCAAGTGTAGTTTTATTTAAAATATACCATACAATTATTGCAAGAATTATAGCAAATACAACACCTAAATTTGCTGGTGCAGATAAAAAATCCTTTATATATGGATGTGATGATAGCCATTCTCTTCCTACATCAGTATATTTCCATTTTTCCAAAATTGTAATGCTTGCACTATCTAAAACTTCTTTTGAAGTTTCACTTTCTGGTCTTCTAAAAAATGGTTGCATTATAATATAATTATTAAAATATAAAGCTATCCAGTTTAACATTATAGTTGCAATAACTTCATGAACACCAAATTTGGCTTTTAGAAAACCTGCTATTCCTCCCCATAATCCTGCAGCTATTGCAGCTCCTATTATTATTACAAGTACATGGAGTACTAGGGGAAGTTCTAAGAAATGTCCTATGAGTCCAGCTACAAGAGATCCGATTATGAATTGTCCTTCTGCTCCTATATTGAAAAGACCTGTTCTAAATGCAAAGGTTACAGAAAGTCCCGTTATTATAAGTGGTGTGGCATATATGATGGTATAAGATAAATATTTAGTTCTGCTAAATATACCTTCTATCATTATTCTATAAGCATCAATTGGATTAAATCCTGCAATTAAAAGAACTACAGCTCCTACTAGAAAACCTACTATAATAGATAAAAGTGTAAAAGTTAAACCACTAGAAAACAATCTTTCTTTTACTGAGTAGGCATTATCTTTCTTTGAACTTTTAGGCTCATTATCTTTATTCTTATCTGCCATCACTTCCACCTCCTGCCATCATAAGTCCTAATTTATTTTCATCTGCATCTCTTGCATCAATTATATCTACTATTTTTCCTTCATATATTACTGCTATTCTATCAGAAACATTTAAAACCTCGTCTAATTCAAGAGATACAAGAAGTACTGCTTTCCCACTGTCTCTTTGATTTACTAGAGATTTATGAACATATTCTATTGCTCCTACATCTAGTCCTCTGGTAGGTTGAGCTGCTATTAATACATCTGGGTCATTTGTAACTTCACGTGCAATTATTACTTTTTGTTGATTTCCTCCTGATAATGATTTTGCTTTTATTTTTTCATTAGTAGGTCTTACATCGAATTTTTGAATTAAATCTCTTGCAAATTTTTCTATATTTTCATAACTTAGTACACCATTTTTAGAAAATGGCTTTTTGTTATAATTTTCTAAAACCATGTTTTCTGCCATAGTAAAATCAAGCACTAATCCTCTTTTTTGTCTATCTTCAGGAATTATACCAACCTTACTATTAAATATTTCTTTTGGTGATTTATTTGTTACATCTTTACCGTTCATAAATATTTTTCCTGATTCTACTTTTCTAAGACCATTTAAGGCTTCAATTAGTTCTGACTGTCCATTACCATCTATACCTGCTAGTCCTAATATTTCTCCTTTTTTAACTTCCAAACTAAATCCATTCACTGCGTTTATCTTTCTATTATCTTTTACTATTAAATTCTCTATTTTTAAAGCTACTTCTCCAGCTTCTTTGTCTTCTTTATGAACATTAAAACTAACTTCTCTACCTACCATTTTAGATGCTAAATCATCCTGAGAAGTTTCAGATACCTTTACTGTATCTATTCCTTTACCTCTTCTAATTATTGTACAATAATCTGCTATCATTTTTATTTCTTTTAACTTATGAGTTATAATTATTATAGTTTTTCCTTGTTTAGTTAAGCCTCTCATTATTTCCATTAAATCCACGATTTCTTGAGGGGTTAATACTGCAGTTGGTTCATCTAATATAAGTATTTCTGCTCCCCTATATAATGCCTTTAATATCTCAACTCTTTGCTGCATGCCCACAGATATATCTTCTATTTTAGCATCAGCATCTACATAAAGACCATATTTATCTGATAGTTCTTTTACATCTTTTCTTGCTTTTTTCATATCTAAACTAATGCCTTTTGTAGTTTCCATTCCTAAAATAATATTTTCAGTAACTGTAAATGGTTGAACAAGCATAAAATGTTGATGCACCATACCTATTCCATTTTTAATTGCAATATTAGGATCAGATATATTTGTCTTTTTTTCTCTAATATATATATCACCAGAAGTTTGTTGATATAAGCCATACAATATATTCATAAGTGTAGTTTTACCTGCTCCATTTTCGCCAAGCAAAGCATGCACTTCTCCCTTATGAACAGTCAGATCTATATTATCATTTGCTGTGAAATTTCCAAACTTTTTAGTGATATTCTTCATTTCTACAACTTTATGATTAAAATCAATGTTGCTCAATATTCTTCCTCCTATTCTAAAATACCTAAAAGCTCAGACCTTACGCCTGAGCTATTAGTATTCAATTTTTTAGAATTTATTTATTTGCTTTCTTTCCATTCTTCATAAGTATCATTATCAAATGGTACTTCTATTTCACCATCAATAACTTTTTGTTTTACATCTTCAACTTCATTTAATATATCTTCTGGTACATTTTTATCTGATGTAGGAGCAATTCCAACTCCACCATCTTCTAAACTATATCTTATAGTTTCTCCACCAGGATAATTATCATTTTTAACTGCTTCTGCAACATTAACTACTGCTTGATCAATTCTCTTCATAGCTGAAGTTAATACATTATCAGGAGCTAAATCATTTTGATCTCTATCTACACCAATAGCCCATTTATCTTGTTCTTTAGCTGCCTCTATAACTCCATCGCCTACTCCACCTGCTGCATGGAATACTATGTCAGCACCATCTTGATACATTGAATTTGCTATAGCTTTTCCTTTTGCTGCATCTGTAAATGATTCAGCATATTGACTTAATATTTCTGCATCTGGATTAGCATATTCTACTCCTGCTTTAAATCCATTTTCAAATCTAGATATAACAGCACCTTCTATTCCACCAACAAATCCAACTTTATTAGTTTCAGTCATTTTACCTGCTATATAACCAACTAAGAATGAACTTTGCTCATCTTGGAATAATACTCCAACTACATTGTCAGGAGTTTCTTCATATGCAGAATCTATTATTGCATATTTTTGATCAGGATTTTTCTTAGCAGCTTCAGCTATTGCATCAGCCATTTTATATCCTATACCCCATATAAGATCATTACCTTCATCTAAAAGAGTTTCAAGGTTTGGACCGTAATCAGAATCTTTACTAGATTCTTTATAAGATACTTTAATTCCCATATCTTTTTCTACTTCTTGATGACCTTCCCAAGCAGATTGGTTAAATGATGCATCACTAATACCTCCTGTATCAGTTACCATTGCCATTTTAAGATCACTCTCTGTACCTTCAGAATCAGAACCACTGTCAGTTCCTTCATCATTTCCATCATCAGTACCAGGTGTAGAACAACCAACAACTACTGCAAATACTAAAGTTAATACTAGCATTAAAGATAAAATTTTCTTTAACATAAATACCCTCCTCATTTTGTTTTTTAAAATATTTTACTATTAAAAAACCTTTCTATATATAAAGTTTTTTAAAAAGTATGAAATGCTTTTTCTCTTTCATTATAGCACAATATAAAAAAAACCCCAAGAAAAATTTGGGGTTTAACATGGATCACTTTCTTCTGTTGCATAACCGGCTTTTTTAAGAACTTCTATTGCCTTTTCTACCTTTGATTCGCTTATCATTACTATAGGACCAGTACAACCCATCCCACTTTCAGCATATATATTGTTTTTCCATAACTCAACTACTGCATCTTCAAGTTCCATTATATCTATTCCTGAAATTGAGCCTGTAACTATCTCTTTTTCAGGAGCTTTAATTTCTTCTTGTGATTCAGTTGATTTCTTTTCTTTAGTTAAGTTTTGTAAAATATCATTATATTTAGCTTTTTTAGCATCATCATGTTCTCTTTTAGAAATCTCAATGATATTTCCTCTAGCAGTTTCTGCAGCATATTTGATTGCATTTGAAACAACAGGAATACCTGAAGCTCTTGAAAGAATTAAAATATTTCTTTTATATCCTTCCCCAACTCCTGGACCATATCCATAACCTAAAGATTCATAGCTTCCACCTGTGCTAAATGATGAAAATACTTTCATTAGAATATTACCAGTTAAACTATCTGTTATCATAACATCTGGTGTGCCTGTAAGTAAATCATTACCTCTCATTACAGAACCACCATCAGATCTCATAGACTCAGATAGATTTATATCATATCCATTTTTCTTAAGCTCTTTTAAAGCTTTTTCAACTTGTCTAGCGCCATCTACATTTAAAATACCTACAGATGGGTTTTCTATTCCCATAGATTTAGCAGTGATTATACCATTTAGTCCATTTTTAACCATTGCTTCTACCCTATGAGTTGATGAAGTTCCTGTTGTTGTAGCTATATACATTTCATTTCCAAGTCCAGGTGTAACAACCCTACCTACAGTTGAAACTCCTATTGGAAAATTATAGTGCATAGTTACTGCTGCATCTATCTCGCCTTCATCTAAGAGTCTTTCCATAACTTTATGTTGTTCTTCTTCTGTTTCAGCTTTTACTATTCTTAAATCAGTATCAACGCTTGGCCCTATTAAAACCACTTCAAAAGAAGAATCTTTTGAAGCCATCTCAGCACCTTTTACTATATTACTTGTACCATGTTCACTTCCAAGTAATGTGATACCTACCTTAACTTTATCAGAAAAATCTCCTGTTTCTATTGCATTTGCAATGTCATCAAATACTTTTCCTATTAAATGCTTTACATTTTCTTCACTCATTATTTCACCCCCTACTATTTTAATAGGTGTGATGCAAAATCTCTCATAGCTTCTGCTACCATGCCTCTTATTTTTTCTTCAGATACTGATGATTTTTCATCAACTTCACCATTATTTTTTTCTATTACAATGGATACACCATCAAAAAGATTTGTCATTCTTCCTAAGAATAAACTACCTTTTCCAACTACCATGGTTTTATTAATCTTACCTTCTAACATTGCATCTCTTGCAAATCCTATATAAGGAACTCCAGATGGAATATGACCTTGAGTAGGTGCCCAACCTGGCATACCATGTTTAGTTACAAAATTCATTAAGTCTTTTTTCTCAATTTCTTTTCTCTTAACACCTAGTGCTGCAATCATTTTGTAGTTTGCAGTAGGTACATCTCCAGCGCCAGCTGGTTTTGTTATGTCTGGATTTTGCATTTCCACTGAATATTTATCTATATCTGTAATCTTTAAATCTCCTCTATCTAAAGGATTAGTGATTAGAGATGTAATAACTGCTTGAGGAGACGATCCTGTTCCTACTGTATGTCTTCCTACTAAATCAGTTCTTAATACTGGATTTACTCCATCATTTTTACTTACAAGAACCGCAAATCCACCTAAAACATCTTCTAATATTGGCATGTCTTTTTTAACATGGTCTTTACCATTCATACCAAGTTTTGCAGTTGAGCCACCTGCTACGATAACTACATTTTCATATACTCCTGATTGTACAAGTGCTGCTGCTTCTATCAGTGCATGAGCTGGTGCTGCACAAAATCCTCTTGTGTCTGAACCAGTAGCATTTATACATCCTGCCACTTCAGCTATAGCTTTAGCAAAGTTTCCTCCACCTCTTTGGTTCATATCTCCACATGCTTCTTCAGAACATTCTACTACATAATCGATGCTTTTTGGATCTATATCGTTTTTATTTAATAAATTCAGCATAGATAAAACTCCAGATGCTTTAGCAACTAAGTTTTCAAGAATAACATGAGCATTTAAGTTAGAATCAATGTCATGAGCTTTTTTAACACAACCAATTAATTCTCCATTATTATATAATGCTTCTGCATGATTTTCATTTACTTCTTTTTCAATAGTAGCCTTTTCTTCTCCAGCTTTTAATTTGTTTATAAGCTCGTCTGTAACTATTGGGTGATTTACCAATGATTCTCTTACTGAATCTGTAAAGGAATTTTCAAGCATAACTAAATCAAAAACATCTACTATTTTCATTAAAGCTAAAAATTCATTTTGTGGCATTATTTCTCCAAATCTACCATATCTCTCTGAATTTTCTAAGCTTTTATTATACCAAGGCTGTTCATAACCCCTTAATTCTTCAGGCGTCATATTACCTATATAAGTTTGATTAGGTAAATAATTTACAACTTCTTCATAAGTTCTTAAATGACTTGGAACTTTTTTTAAATAATCTGAATCTGGATTAACATGTCTTTCTGTAGTTTGAGTGGTACCATTATGCATTATCATATCTGGTGTATGAGCTAAAACATAACCTGCACCTTTTATTACTGAAAATGACATATTATTCACCTCCATAAATTAATAATTTTGATTTTTTTAAAAAAGGGTGATATTTCTATCACCCTTTGATTTTATTCAAATACCTTTTGACCATCTACTTCAGTTTCAAGAGCTGTTAAAGCTTTTTCAACTAATGCTCTTCTTATTTGTTTTTCATCCCCACCATCTAAAGATGGATCTCCTAATGGATGAGGTATTGCAATTGTTGGAACTATTCTATTAGCACCAACTGTAAGAGATATAGGAACTACAGTACACATATGAACTACTGGTAGTCCTGCTCTTTCAATTTCTTTTACCATCGTTGCACCGCAACGTGTACAGGTACCTCAAGTAGAAGTTAATATAACTGCATCTACTCCATCAGCTAAAAGCTCTTTTGAAAATTCTTCTGCAAAAGCTTTAGATGATGCTACAGCTGTACCATTACCTGTTGTAGTATAGAAATATCTATGAAGCTCTCCGATTTTTCCTTCCTTTTCTAAATCTCTTAATACATCTACAGGAAGTACTCTATCAGCATTTTCATTAGCATAAACTGGATCATATCCACCATGAGCTGTCTCATATGTTTCACAAGTTAAATCATTTACACCATCAATATCATATTTACCATATTTAGATGCACTTGAAGATTCTATATGATCAGGATTTCCTTTAGGAACTATTCCTCCAGATGTTACTAATGCTATTTTTGCTTTAGTTATATCTTTTATAGCAGGATTTGGTTCAACTCTATCAAAAGTTGGCATAGGATATTCTGTTTCAAATTTTTTACCACTCAACTTTTTGATAAGCATATCAACAGCTCTTTTTGAACCTCTTTCATCTGCGAAGTAATTTTTTCTGATTCCTCTTGGCATATATCCTTCTTCTTTTGGAGAACCAATTTCTTCTCCTTTAGCTAGTTTAAGTGCTAGAGGTGCCATAGATTTTATAGCTTTTCTCATTCCTGCTGCACTAGGTTTAGTTTCAACGATATATATATCTTTTTTAAACATATCTGCACCAGGATTTTCTTCATACATTCCAGTTAATACGGGGATATTTAATTCTTCTTTTACAGCAGTAGTAATTGTACCACATGCTACCCCATATCTTCCTGCATTGAATGCAGGGCCTGCAATGAATAAATCTGGGTCATATTTTTTCACCATGTCTAATACTTCAGATTTTGCTTCATCTAAATTTTCATTGAAATATGAGTCACCACATATTATAGTAGCTACTATTTCAGCTTCATCACCAAGTTTTTTAGCAAGTTCCATACCTGGTCCTACTACTTCTTCTCTTACTTCTGGTTTATAATCTGCTTTTTCTTCACCACCTATACCAGCAAAAAACTGGTTAATGTAATGAACTACTTTTATTTTACTCATTATTTCCCCCCTCTCGAATTTTTCGGGTGTTTTTATTAGTCATTAAATTTACAGAATTCTTCTCTTATATCTTTCATTTCTTCAATGATTTCATCCACTTCAAGAACCATTTCCATCATACCAATTTGGTCTTCGTATGCTTCTTCGTCAACCTCACCTTTAAATTCTGGTTCTACTGCGTGATAAACTCTAAGTCCTAACTGGACTCCTGCTAATGGACCTGCAAATGTAGGGTCTCCAGCTGTTACAGTTTCTGCAGCTAATCCTGCAGATTCTGCTTCAGCAGCACCTAAAACTACGATTACATTTTCTGCACCGTGTTTATCAGTGATATCTTTAACCCTCTTTTGGTTTTCTAAGTCCATTGCTCCTGCCGCCGTTCAGACAAAACACTCAGTTGATGAAAATACTACTTCTGCTTCTGTTGATTTTAAACATTCTTCCATAGCTGGACCAGGTATACCATCTCTGTCCCCTATGATAATAACTTTTTTGCCATCATATAAGCTCATCTTTAACATCCTTTCACATTAAAATTTTTATTAATACTAATATCCTTTGCTAGTTAATTTATTAAATCCTAATTCATTAGTAGCTCCAGTTATTGCTTGTATTTCTACAAATATAGAACCATCTTCACTAAGACTACCATCAAATCCTCCAGCAATATTATCTACTACTTCTATATGTCCTATAATTTTATCCATTGGTGGTAATTTAATAGTTTCATTAGCATTTCCACCAGTTACTACAGCATCAGCTTTAGGATCTGCATCAGCAAGTGATTGACTCGCTCCATCACGTCCTGCATACTCATCTGTAATTATTACAGTATCAATATCTTTATCTTCTATCTTTGTACAGTTCATGATTAAATCTGTATCAGGATTACCAAATCCTTCTTGAGAAATTACTACACCATCAACACCAATATATTCAGCTAATTTAGCTGCCCAGTCTGATGATCTTTCTTTATCTGCAAGATATACATTTTCATTTGTTATAATCATACCAACAAAGTTTATTTCTTTACCATGTTTTTCATATAAATCATGAATCACAGGATTATTTAAGTGATGATAAGTTGTATTCTTGTCACATGCAGAAACACAGTTACCACTAATTATTGCTCCATCCATTATTTCAGTTGGATAAATCATAGTAGGTAAAGTTTTCTTTGCATCTACTCCATAAACATAGGTATCATGCATAAGTCCTTGACTTTGTAACATTTGTACATATGCAACTTTTGGTAGGTCAGGATATTTTTCCACACTTTTTAAAAGTGGTAGAGTTTCATATTCAATAACTTGATCTGGTTCAATATCTTTACCAGCCTCACCTAAATATTTAGATGATTTTAATCCTGCCATTCTAAGTGCTTTTTCATGCTCATGTTGTTTTAATCCTTCTTTTACTTCAATAGATACAACAACATTATTCAACTTAGAAAATGGTGTATAATCAGATCCAGGTCCTTTCATGTCTATTATACCTTCTTGAAAAGCAACTATTTTACCAGTTGTAACAACTGCAGCTCCTTTTAATACATGAGTTCTACCAGAGCCTACTGTATCAACTTTTGATAATACTCCTGGATAAATTCCTCCAGAACCTTCTACCTTAACCCTAGGTTCAATTACATCCTTAACAGGTGTAATTCTAATGCTTTCACCTGGTCTAGCCATCTCTATGCTTATATCTATAATATTTTCATCTTCTAATAAAAGATTTTTAAATTCACTTTCATTTACATAAAGTACGCCACTTTCAACCTTTGTTTCTTCTCCAAATTGGACATCCTTAATATGGATATTACCTAATTCCAGGCGCATACATTTCACCTCCTCTTTTTGTTTGGCTAAGGTTACTAAAAAGTAACCTTAGAAAATTTATATATATTTTTTAATCATATCTTCAATTTTAGCAGGTTTTGCATCTTCTTTAGTAAGCTCATCTACTTTTTCGCCATCTTTATAGATAGTGATTGTAGGAAGACCTAATACCTTTTGCTTTATAGCAAGTCTTCTAGCTCCTGATGTATCTAATTTTGTGAATTTGATTTTATCAGCATATTTTTCTTCTAATTCCTCAATATGTGGCATAAGTGCCTTGCATGGTTCACAACTCTTACCCCAATAATCTACTAATACATAACCATCTGCTTCTAATACTTCTTCTTCAAATGTTTTCTTATCTACTTCTAACATTTTACAACCTCCTTTAAATAAGTTTTTATTTAATAACGAGGATTTTATTCCTCAAAATTATCACCAATGTATTTTTCAGCTTGAATTGCTGCTATTGCACCATCTGCTGTAGCTGTTACTACTTGTCTAAGAGATTTCTGTCTTATATCTCCTGCAACAAAAACTCCATCAATCTTTGTATGCATATTTTCATCACCTAATAAATATCCTGTATCATCCATATCTAGTACACCTTTAAATAAATTACTCTCTGGAATATAACCTACTAATACAAATACTCCAAATGTACCATCATCTTCATTTGCAACTATTTCAGTTTCTTCTCCAGTTTTTCTATTTCTTAAAATCATAGATTCAACTATTCCATCACCATTTATTTCTTTCACTTCAGAATCCCAAATGAATTCTATTTTATCATTTTTAAATGCTTTTTCTTGAATTGATTTTGCAGCCCTAAGTTCATCTCTTCTATGAACAATAGTTACTTTTCTAGCAAATTTTGATATAAATAATCCTTCTTCTACGGCAGTATCTCCTCCACCTATTACATACACATCAAAGTCTTCAAAGAAAGCAGCATCACAAGTTGCACAATATGAAACACCTTTACCTGTAAGTTCTTTTTCCCCTGGAGCTCCTAAAAGCCTAGGCTTAGCACCAGCAGCTACTATAATAGATTTAGCTTTGTATTCACCTTTACTACCTTTAACTACTTTTATTTTTCTATCTAAATCTATTTCCGTAATTTCATCAATTTTTCTTTCTACTCCAAAGCTATCTACTTGTTCAAGCATCCTACCTATAAGTTTTGGTCCTGTAGGATCTACAATAGAGCCTGGATAATTTTCTAATTCTTCAGTGGTTACTATTTGTCCACCTGCTTTTTCTTTTTCTAATATTAAAGTATCCATTTTTGCTCTTCCTGCATACAATCCAGCAGAAAGTCCAGCAGGTCCTGCACCAATTATAATTACATCATAAATTTTTTCCATATTTACAACTCCTTTTAATATACTACACATTAATAATTATACCTAAATATATATAACTTAAAACATTATCTTTTTATACTTTCTTCAACTAAGGATAAATCTATTACTTTGAAATCTTCTGAAGATTTCAAATCAAATTCTCTCATACCAATCTTATTTATGAATTTATCTGCTGTAGATATGCTATCTTCTATAATCATAAGAGATTTCATGTCTAAATTTCTTTTTTCTTTAGATATGATAACTGTCTTATATGGAGTTTCATTTGGTTTTATACTTCCTGATAGGGGATGAGTAAGTAAAATATGTCCTGAATGAATTTTATCACGTACATATTTTAAAATATCCATATATGATACATCCAAATAATCAACTTCATATTCTTCACTATATTTCCTATGAACTAATGAATTATTAGTTATTAAGTATTGTTTCATTTATTCCTCCTTTACTCTCAGAAAACATTTCTTTTCTTATGTAATAAAAAAGAGCATAAGTACTTAAAGTACCTATACTCTGTTATAAACCTGAGAGATTCTTCCTATTAAAGGAGTTGCTCCTTCGGTGCTTACGCTCTTCAAAGTGCCATCCAAAAACGGTCCTTTTGCCTGAGAGTTTCATTATAGTTTGGTTTGCTACAACTTACCCCTTCGGCGCCACAAATGTGGTCTCTTCCGCATTCTTCATATGGCAAATATTTAGTTTTCCTTAACTTGATTTCATTATAATATATTGTTATAGAAAATACAATAATTTTTTTAATAAAATTATAGTTTTTGTTAAATAAATATCTATTTGACTTTTATTAACTCATAATTCAAATTGCCTAGGCCTATTTCTTCACAATAATCTAATATTTTTTTACCATCAATATTGTGTATTGCTTTAAATTTATCATTACCATGAATATGATCATTAGGTAGCCTGGTATCTTTATTACCTATGGCTTTATCTATAAGATCAATACTTGCCTTATCTATTGCTACAGGGTCAAATGAAGCAAGTATTCCAATATCATTCACTATAGGTACATCATTCCAAGGCACACAATCACATAGTGGTGTAACATTCATAACAAAATTAAAATATGCTACTTTTCCTTTTTTATTATTTACAGCACCATATGCATACTCACCCATTTTTTCTAAAAATAAATTAGTGTCAGTTTCCCATTCTACTTCTATAGCTCGTGTAGGACATACTGTAGTACATTCTCCACAACCTATGCAAATTTTATGATCTATATTAGCATTTTCTCTTACCTCTATAGCATCTACTGGACAATTTTTAGCACATATTCCACATGCTATACATTTTTCCTCTGTTACACTAGGTTTTATATCTGAATGCTGAATTTGCTTTCCACTAGCTGAGGCACAACCCATTGCTAAATTTTTTATAGTTCCTCCAAATCCTGAAGCTCCATGACCCTTTACATGACTTAATACTATCATTGAATTAGCATTATAAATATCTCCTGCAATTTTTGTGGTTTTAAAATGATTTTTATTTATCTCTACATCCACTGAATTTTTACTATACAATCCATCTGCAATTATAATTGGTGCATTTACAACAGAATAAGCAAATCCATTTTCAGTAGCAGTTTGTAAGTGAACTACACTATTTGTTCTACTTCCTGTATAAAGTGTATTAGTGTCAGTTAAAAAAGGTTTGGAGCCACATTCTTTAACCTTGTCTACGATTTGTCTTGCAAATGTAGGATGCAAGTAGGCATGTCTACCTTTTTCTCCAAAATGTATTTTAATTGCTGTTAGATCTTGTTTTTCTAATACGTTTTTTATACCTGCCTTATCAAATAATCTTCTAAGCTTATTGTGAATATTATCTTGTTCTCTTTCTGCCCTAAAATCAATAAAGTAAACTTCACTTTTCATTGTAAATACCCCCAATTTAATTTTCAACTATTCCTTATTAAATTATTGCTTTACTTCCTTTTTTTCTATAGCGTCCATAACTGATATAGCAACATTAGAAGAATGATCTGATATTCTTTCTAGATTACTTATCATATCTAAGAATACTATTCCAGAAGTAGGATTACAGCTAAGGTCATTTAATCTTTCTATATGATTTTTTCTATAATTTTTTTCCATTCTATCAACTATAGATTCATATTCAATAACTCTTTTAGCGAGATTTTCATCTGCCGTTTTAAATGAGGTTAATGATAAAGCAAATCCATCTTCTACTTTTTCAAACATTTGACCCAGTTCTTCTAAAGCACCTTCTGATAATTTAACTTTGTTATCTATTCTGTATTGAGATAATTCAGCTATATTATCAGCATGATCTCCTACTCTTTCTAAGTCATTTACAGTATTTAAAAGTGTAGTTAAAATACCATGTTGTTCATATGTGAGTGATGCGCGAGTTAAATCTGCAAGGTATTCTGTAATATCTCTTTCTAATTGATTTATTTTTTTCTCTTCTTCAAAAACTTTTCTTGTTAATTTTTCATCACTATTATAAAATGCTAGTTTTGCGGTATTCAAATTATTTTTTACAATTTTACCCATCCTTAAAACTTCACGTGATGCCATATTAACTGCAATTGATGGAGTTTCAATTATTCTTGAATCTAAATATTTAAGTCCAACAACTTCTTCATCTTTACCACGTACTAATTTTTGTGCAGCTATTACAATAAATCCGGCAAATGGTAATTGTATTAAAACATTTGTTATATTAAATATTGTATGTGCATTAGCGATCCTTCTTTGAGGATCATCTGAAATCCTCTCTACTATATATTCAATTGGTATATGAAGAACAAGCATAAATAAGAGGGTTCCTATAATATTAAATAATAAATGCATAATTGCTGCTCTTTTAGCTGTTTTACTAGCACCTATACTTGATAAAAGTGCTGTTGTACATGTACCAATGTTTTCTCCATAAAGAATAGGTAGAGCCATTTGAAGAGTTATCAAATCTTGACTTGCAAGTGCAAGTAAAAGACCCATAGATGCACTACTGCTTTGTACTGCTACAGTAAGACCAAATCCTGCAAGTAAACCTAGAGCTGGATTATTTAAATTACTCAAAATATCTACAAATACTTGAGATTCTTGAAGTGGTGATAAAGCTTCTTTCATAAAATCCATACCTATAAATAGTATACCAAATCCTATGAGCACTTCAGCTAATTCTTTATGTTTTTTCGTAGATGTAAATAGCCATATTGCTACCCCTATTGTTATTACTAAAGGTGCTAAATCAGTAAGATTAAAAGCTATAAGTTGAGCTGTAAAGGTTGTACCAATGTTTGCACCCATTATAACTCCTATAGCTTGGGTAAGATTCATAAGACCTGCATTTACAAATCCAACTACCATAACTGTTGTAGCACTACTACTTTGTATAAGCAAAGTTACCAATGCGCCTACAAAAACTCCTATAAATCTATTTTTTGTAAGTATACCTATAAGATTTTTCATTTTATCTCCAGCTACTTTTTGAAGACCCATACCCATCATATTCATGCCATATAAAAATAGAGCCAGGCCTCCTAATACTTCAATAAGAATTTTCATTCACAGTCCTCCTAAATATTAAATTAATAGCTCGTTGCAGAACTCTACAACTCGCATATTTACTACGTTTATTTACATTGA
>NZ_JBQCYD010000009.1:0-33522 GCF_052088025.1 Senegalia sp. (in: firmicutes)
CCACAACATACTTATTAAGAACTGCTCCCATTTCTACAAAACTATCAATTGGTAACCCATATAGTTTTGAGTAAAAAGGTAATAAGAAGAAATAATTTGCAACTGCTGCAACCACAGTCATAACAAGTGTTCCTGCTATTAGACCTATTATAGCTGATTTAAAACTTTTTCCCTTTTCATAAATACTAGCTGCAGTAAATACAAATAAACTACCTACAATAAAGTTTGCAAGTTCTCCAACACCAGCTGTTGTTGTACCTTCAAGTGCTAAATTAAGTACATTTTTAATTAATTCTATTACAACCCCTGTCATAGGTCCTAATGCAAATGCTCCAATAAGTGCTGGTATATCACTAAAATCAATCTTTAAAAACGGTGGTGCAAACCATAATGGTACCTCAATGAACATAATTAAAAATGCTAATACTGATAATACTGATGTTTTTGTAAGATACCTTACATTTACCTTTCTTTGTGTAGCCAACATTTTACATACCTCCTGTTATAGCTCTTCAGGTAGATAAATAAAGCCCTTAGGATAAATCCCAAGGGCTTAAAATTCTACATAATTAAGTATGTAACATACTTAATCCTCTTCCATCCAGACTTTACTGTCGGTCTTGGAGTTTCACCAAGTCAACCATATTTGCATATGGGTCGCGGACTTTACCGCCGGTCGGGAATTTCACCCTGCCCTGAAGATTAACTATTTAATTTTTTATTTTAATCTTAACTTAATTATAATATATAGTGATTAATTTGTCAATTAAAAACATTATAATCAAATTTATTTTTTATTTACTTTACCTTTAAATATAGCTAATATAAAATATGCAGATGCTGCTAAAAGTATTATTGTAGCACCTGATGCTATATTAAATATATAGGATATGAATAGTCCTGAAACTGTAAATATGATTCCTATTATGCTAGAAATTATCATCATATTTTTCAAATCATAAGTAAATAACTTTGCTATAGCAGGTGGTATTGTTAGTAGGGCTATTACAAGTATGATTCCTACAACCTTTAAAAGTACCACTATTGTTAAAGCTATCATTATAAATAAGAAATTCTCAAGTAATCTTGTAGGAATGCCTAAAACTCTTGAAAATTCTTCATCAAATAAATATGATTTCCAATAGTTAAATAAAAACACTATACTTACTACCACTATAATATTTGCTACTATCATTATATTCATAGAAAATTTGGAAACAGTTAGTATGTCTCCAAAAAGATAGGATGTCATATCTGGAGGATACCCTTCCATGAGGGATACAAAAAATATTCCAAGACTCATCCCTACTGACCAAAATATACCAACTAATACATCTGAATTAGTCTTTGCACGTCTAGTCATAGTAGATATTGAAATGGCAGCTATAACTGCAAAGCCAAATGCTCCAAGTATGGGCTCAAATCCTAATAAATATCCAAGCCCTATACCACCAAATGAAGTATGTGCTATACCTCCACTCATCATTACAAGTCTTTTTTCTACTATTATAGTACCTATTATTCCACATACTATAGATGCAAGTATTGCAGCTATAAAGGCATTTCTAAAAAAATCATATTTAAATGCTTCTAATATCATTTTTTGCCACCTTCTTCCTCATGAACATGAAGTACTCTATGAGGAGTATTACCATGTGCTATTAATTCTACAGGACAACCATATACACTTTCTAAGGTTTCCTTTCCAAGTTTAGTATCATCACCATGATAATGCATTGTTTTATTCAAGCATGCAACCGTATCTATGTATGAGTTGATTACACCTATATCATGACTTACTACTATTATTGTTTTATCTATGTTCAATTTTTTCAATAAATTATATATTTCTGTTTTAGCATTTGCATCTAAACTTGCAGTAGGCTCATCTAATATCATAACTTGTGGATCCATTATAAGAGCCCTTGCTATAAGCACCTTTTGAAGTTGTCCACCTGATAACTGTGATATTTGTCTATCTTTAAAATTTAATATATCAAGACTTTCCATTATTTCTTCTGCTCTTTTTATATCATTTCTTTTAAATTTATGAAAGAATTTTATTTTCCCTTCAAGTCTACCAAGAAGTATAACATCTAGTACTTTTATAGGAAAAGTTCTATCAAAATTGCTAAACTGAGGAACATATCCTATAGGTCTATCATCATTTACCTTCACTTGACCACTTGTTGGATCTATAAGACCTAAAAGTGATTTTAAAAGTGTAGTTTTTCCTCCACCATTTGGTCCTATTATACCTAAAAATTCACCTTTTTTTATCTTTATATTTATATTATCTAGAGCTGTTACACTTCCATAATTAACAGTAAGATTATTTACTTCTATTATATTCATAATTTCACCTTCCTTGTAGATTAAAGCTTATCCATTCTATTTTATCATCATTGTCAATATTAAGTAAGATTAAACTTTAACTCCACTCTTTACTGATAGATTCCATTAGACCAATTGTACTTACAGTCATATGACGATTCATTATTGGACTTTCTATCAAATCATTCTTTAAACATTCTTCAATATGTTCTATTTCATACTTTAATTCATACTTAGAAGGGAAATTTAATTCTTTTCTACTGCCATCATTAAATACCACACTTGCCTTTCTAGCCTTCCAATAATTAGGAATCTCTATATAAGCTAATTCACCATATATATGAGCTTTATTAGTAGTTAAAACATGATAAGATGTTGCAGAATTAATTAAAATATCATTATTTAATTTTAAACTTATAGAATACTGAGAATCAGCACCCCTTGGCCCAATTAAACTCATTGAATTTACTTCTATTATTTCTTCTTCAAAAAGATACTTACTTAGTTGTAAGAAATAACTTCCATTAGCAAATAATGTTCCGCCTCCAGCTTCCTTTGAATTAATCCAACTATCAGCTTCTGGTAGATAAGAACTTGTGAAATTCACTAGTTTCACTTGACCAATAATTCCATCTTTTATTATTTTCTTTACTTGATTTGTTATTGGTAGAAACACTGATTTTTGTGCTTCCATTATAAATAGTCCTTTTTCTTTTGCTAAATCAAATAAATGCTCTGCTTCTTCTCTTTTTAAAGTAAAGGGTTTTTCACATATTACATTTTTATTGTGATTTAATGCTTGTAGGGCTTCCTTATAATGATAGCTATTTATTGTAGCAATATAAACTACATTTATTTCCTCATCTTCATATAATTCCATGTAACTACCATAATACTTAGGTATTTGAAATTCTTCTGCCTTTTTTCTTGCCTTATCAATATTTCTTGAAGCTATAGCTACTATCTCTCCACTAGATACTTCTTTTACTGCATTTATGAACCTTGGTACTATTGAAGCAGTACTTATAATTCCATATTTAATATTATCCATTTAAAATTCTCCTTTTAAAATAGCATATGTATACTATATTACCCTATTAAAAATTATTTAATTAAAAAAGAACTTTGAATTGAATCAAAGTTCCTTTTACAATACTTACTTGACATACTCCTTATATACAAAAGGTGATGTCATACCTCTTAGTATTGCTACATAATTTAGTTCAAATTCTAATATATCCCCTATATCATATTTATTGTCTGCATGTGTTAAATCTACTATAGCATGATCACTACTTCCACCTAGTATTTCTACATTGCTATCTACTGGTTTCATCCATTCTAAATCTACATCTTGCCTACCTATAGCACATATTGCACGTGTCATTTGACCCTTATCTTCAAATTCCGGAATATTACCAAATGCATCTACATTTGGAGTTCCTATTGGTTTTGAAGGCTTCTTTTTAAGCTCTATTATTTCTGATTTAAGAATAAATGCATCTATAAATGTATTATCCATCCTACTTTCTGTTACTTCTACTGTACCAAGCATAAGTAGAGTTCCACACCTTAATTGATTTACGAATTTAGGAAGTTTATCTTTTTGAATTAAATGAGTAGTACTCGAATTTCCTCCTGATACTGTATTCATTTTTATATTATATTTTTCTTCAATTCTTTTCTTTAATCTATTTAATTTTTCTAGATTTTCTTCTGATGGCATTATTCCACCAAAGCAAGATAGGTTTGTTCCAAGTCCATCAAGTTCAACACCAGGAAGCTCTATTATATGACCTGCTGTTTTCAGCGCATCTTCTTCATCAAATATTCCTTCTCTTAAATCTCCTACATCTATCATCAAAACTATTTTATGCTTTTTACCTATTTTAAGCGCTTCTTCTGAGAGCTTTCTTATAGTTTTAATCTCTGAATTTAGAGATATGTCAGCATATTTTACTACTTCAGCAGCATTAGATATCATTGGTAATCTAACAAGCATCTTTTCTGCATTGATATCCTTTAGTTTTTTTAATGCTTCTATTCTAGATTCACCTATTACTTTTACTCCACCTTCTATTAGTGCATTTGCAACTTCCACTGAACCACAAGTAACCTTGTTTATACCTACTATTTCTACTCCCAATTCACCAAACACTTTTACCATTTCCTTAGTATTATGAGTGATTTTTTTTAAATCAACTTCAATTCTTGGATACTTCTTTGTCATTTTATTAACCCCCATTAATATTATTTAAGACCTTTCATTGTTAATGAAATCCTACCTTTGACTAAATCTACATCCATAACTTTTACATCTACACTATCTCCAACAGAAACTACATCCATTGGACTTTTAATAAATCTATCACTAAGTTGTGATACATGAACTAAACCATCTTGTTTTACACCAATATCTACAAAAGCACCAAAATCTACTACATTTCTAACTGTACCAGAAAGTATCATATCCTTTTTTAAATCTTCCATTTTCAAGACATCTGATCTAAATAATGGTTTTGGCATATCTTCTCTTGGATCACGCCCTGGCTTTTTGATTTCTATTACTATATCTAAAAGAGTAGGAAGTCCCACTTCTAAATCATTTGCTAAATCTTCAATTTCACCATATTCTTTAATTTTTTCTTCTATATTTTTAAGTTTACCTTCTTTTATATCTTCCTTGATATAGCCTAATTTTTCTATTAACTTCATAGTAGTCTTATAACTTTCTGGATGAACGGAAGTGTTATCAAGAGGATTATCTCCTCCTGCTATTCTAAGGAATCCTGCACATTGTTCAAAGGTCTTACCACCAAGTCTTTTAACTTTTTTAATATCTTTTCTGTTTTTAAATACACCTATTTCTTCCCTATGCTTTACTATGTTTTTTGATACAGCAGGAGATAGGCCTGCTACATAATTTAAAAGTGAAGGTGAAGCTGTATTTAAATCTACACCCACTGTATTTACACAATCTTCTACTACTGATTTAAGTGAATCTGTAAGTTTTGTTTGATTTAAATCATGTTGGTATTGTCCAACACCTATGGATTTTGGATCAATTTTTACAAGTTCAGCAAGGGGATCTTGTAATCTTCTACCTATACTTATAGCACCTCTTATAGATACATTTACATCTGGATATTCTTCTGTTGCAAGTTTAGATGCCGAATATACTGATGCTCCTGCTTCTGAAACTATAGTATAATATACTTCTTCACTCATTTCTGAAATCATATCAGAAACAATAGTTTCTGTTTCACGTGATGCTGTACCATTTCCAATTGGTATTAAATCTATCTTATATTTTTTAATCAAATCCTTCATAATGGCTTTAGATTCTTCTACCTTGTTTTGAGGTTCATTTGGATATATAGTAGTATAATCTAATAATTTTCCTGTCTCATCCAATATAGCTATCTTACAACCTGTCCTAAAACTAGGATCAACTGCCATAACTCTAACACCTGCAACTGGTGGAATCATAAGAAGTGGTTTTGTGTTTTTTGCAAATACCTTTATTGCTTCTTCTTCTGCACGTTCTGTAAGTATATTTCTTATTTCTCTTTCTATGGATGGCGCTATCAGTCTTTTATATGAGTCTTCTATTGCTTCATTTATTATATCTTTAAAGATATAATTTTCTTTTCTTATTGTATTACGCTTTATATAATCAACTACAATATCATCTGGAGATTCTAAACTAATCTTTAATATATTTTCTTTTTCTCCACGATTGATTGCAAGTATTCTATGGTTGGCTATTTTTTTTACTTCTTCATTATATTCATAATACATTTCATAAGTCTTATTTTCATCTTCACCATCAACTTTTGATGTGAGAACAGTTTTATTATACCATACACCTCTGATATATTTTCTAAAATCAGCATTGTCTGATATTATTTCAGCTATTATATCCTTTGCTCCATTTATTGCATCCTCTATTGAATTAACTTCCTTTTCTTCATCAATGAACTCTTCTGCAATTTCTTCTATATTTCCTTCTTCCCTGCCTTGTAAAATAATTTCAGCAAGAGGTTCAAGTCCTTTTTCCTTGGCCTTTGTTGCTCTTGTTCTTCTTTTTTGCTTATATGGTCTATATAAATCTTCAACTCTTTGAAGTTTTTCTGCAGATAATATTTCTTTTTCTAATTCATCAGTTAATTTATCTTGTTCACCTATCAAACGTATTACTTCTTCTTTTCTATTTTCTAGGTTTCTTAGATATGTAAGCATTTCATCTAAGTCACGAAGTAATTCATCAGATAATTCACCCGTTGCCTCTTTTCTATATCTTGCTATAAAAGGAATAGTATTTCCTTCATCAATTAAAGTAATAGTATCTTCTACTTGTTTCTTCCTTATGTCAAATTCTTTTGCGATTTTTAAAGCTATATCCATTTAATTTCCCCCTAAATTTACTTATCTATTCTATTATATATTTTTAGGAGGGTTTACTCAAATTTATTTTTTCTTTTATAACTTCTAATACACCATTTTCATCATTTGATTTTGCTATATAATCAGCTTCTTTTTTGAATTCTTCTGGTGCATTTTCCATTGCATAGTTATATTTTGCTTCCTTAAGCATTGGGCTATCATTAAAATAATCTCCAAAAACAAGCGTTTCATCTCTTTTTATATCAAATTTTTCTTGTATCATTCTTAGAGCTATACCCTTATTTGTAGCCTTGTTATAAATATCCATCCAAACTTCTCCAGATACTGATACCTTGGTTTTTTCTCCCCATCTTGGTCCAAAGTAATTATTATATGCACCTTCTACATCTTTTGGTACATATATAGCTATTTTTAATATATCAGCATCTACTTCATATAAATCTTCTACTATTTCATATTCCTTATAATACTTTTCTAGTTCTTCTAATATTTCTTTTTTATCGGTATCTATATAAGCCTTTTTTTCACCTGAAAGCACTAAATTTAGTCCACCATATTCTTTTGCATCTTTAATTATTCCTTTTACATGATCTTTATTTAGTGCCTTAGAGTATAATTTTTCATCCTTACTCATTACCATAGTTCCATTATCTGCTAGGAAAATTATATCATCTGCATGCTTTTTGAAATTTTCCTTTAATTTATAATATTGTCTTCCACTTGCTGCTACAAACTTTATATCTCTTTTAATCAATTCATTAAAAACATAATCAAACTCATCATTTATCTTACCTTCACTATCAAGTAAGGTACCATCCATATCTGTTGCTATTAATTTAATCATTTTCTTCCACCTTCCTAGAATTTTATATTTAAAATAGCTGAGGAAAACCCCAGCTATTTATATTTTTCTAACTATTATTTTTTCTATTAATTCATTTACTTGCTCCATATCAATTTGTCCTGTTCCTTTAAGTGTGGCATTGCTCATTCCACAAGCATTGGCATATTTTAATGCTTGATCTATTGTTTTACCCTTAGAAATAGAATATGCAAAACCTGCAACAGAACTATCACCTGAGCCTACTGTATTTGATACATCTACCTTTGGAATATCTACTTTGAAATTTCCCTCTTCTCCAAAAAAGTACATTCCGTTACTTCCAAGAGATATTGCTATATTCTGTGCACCCTTACTAAGTATCTTATAGGCTGCCATTTTTATTGCTGCTTCAGAATCTAATTTTATTTTTGTTATGTTTTCTAATTCTTCTTTATTTGGCTTAACTAAAAATGGTTTTGACTTGAGATTTTCTAAAAGTACATCCCCACTTGTATCAAGTATTACCTTCTTGCCCTTACTAGCTGCTATTTCTATTATCTCAGAATAGATATCTATATCTATTCCTTTAGGTAGGCTACCTGATATTGTGATTATATCTAGATTTTCTACTTCATTTTTAAATTCTTCTATGAATTTATTCTTATCATCTTCTGATATATATGGTCCTTTTTCTAAAACTTCTATATTATCTCCATTACTATCAATTATATTTAGGCAAGTCCTAGTTGTACCACATACATCTGTGAATTTATCAATTATATCTATCTTTTTGATTTCAGACCTTATAAAATCTCCTGTATTTCCACCTAAAAATCCAAATGCGCATACATCTTCTTCTAGTAATTTTATAACTCTTGAAACATTTAATCCTTTGCCTCCTGCACTAGCATGATAATCTTCTGTTCTTTTTACTGTATTTTTAGCCAGCTCATCTATATTATATCTTCTATCTACTGCTGGATTTAATGTAATCGTTCCAATCATTTTATCACCTTAAGCCTTATCGTTACTGTTACATAATAATATTTTTTTCTTAACTAAATCTTTCATAGTCGCTTTTGCATCAAACATATATTTTCTAGGATCATTTGCACTAGGATTTTCCTTTAAATATCTCTTAAGTTCATCAGAATAAGCTATCTTTAACTCTGTTGCTATATTTACCTTACATATTCCAAGCTCTATACATCTCTTTACTGTTTGATCAGGTACATCAGATGCACCATGAAGTACTAGGGGTACATCAACTTTTGCTTCTATTTTTTCTAATCTATCGAAATCTATTTTTGGTTCGGATTTGTATAGGCCATGTGCTGTACCTATTGCTACAGCTAGAGAATCAATTCCTGTTCTTTTAACAAAATCATTTGCAAGCTCTGGATCTGTAAGTTGAGATTCGCTTTCTTCTACCACTAAATCATCTTCTACTCCAACTAATTTTCCAAGTTCTGCTTCTACTGATACATCATATTTTTTTGCAAAATCTACTACAGATTTAACCTTCTTGATATTTTCTTCATAAGGAAGAGCAGATGCATCAATCATCACTGCTTTTGCTCCAAGTTTTATAGAACGCTTTATAGCCTCAACATCTTCATGATGATCTAAATGATATGCAATAGGCACATGTGAAATTTTTGCTGCTGCTTGCATTATATTCATAAGGTAGTCTTCACCTGCATAGCCTACAGTTCCTGGAGTTGCTGCAAGTATTACTGGAGAATTTAGTTCATTTGCTGCTTCTACTACTACTTGTACTGTTTCTAAATTATGAATATTAAATGCAGGTACTGCATAGCCTTTTTTTCTCGCATCTTCTAATAAATTTTTACTTGATACAATAAACATCTACATCTTCCTCTCATACACTACTTTTCCATCTACAATTGTCATATATATATTAAAGTCATCATCTATTACAGTGATATTTGCTCTTTTACCTTTTTTTATACTACCTATTTGATCATCCATATTCATAGCTTTTGCTGGAATTATTGAAGCAAGTCTTATAGCTTCATATAGATTGATACCTGTAGCTTCTTTTATATTTTTTACACCATTTTTTATTTTAAGTGTACTTCCTGCAAGTGAGCCATTTTCTGTTCTAGCTATTGAATCTTTGACAATTACTTCAAGTTCTCCTAGAGAATATTTACCATCAGATAGTCCGCCTGCTCTCATGCAATCACTTATTAAATATAATTTATCATTATCTTTTTTAAGTCTATGAAGTATTCTCATAACTGCTGGATTTACATGAATATTATCTGCTATAAGTTCAGCATAAATGTCTTTATTATCCATTATAGCTCCTACAACCCCAGGATTTCTATGATGAAGTCCTGTCATTCCATTAAAAGTATGAACTCCTATTTTTGCTCCATTTTTAATAGCTTCTATGGTCTGTTCATATGTCGCATTTGTATGACCTATTGAAGTTTCAACATTATTTTCTTTTAAATACTTTATAATTTCAGCTGAATTTTCCTTTTCTGGAGCTATTGTAACTATCTTCACATTACCTTTTCCCAAAGCAACTAAATGCTTTATTTCATCTAATTTAAGTTCACGCATGAATTTTACAGGGTGAGCTCCCTTATGTTCTTCAGTTAAATAAGGTCCTTCTAAATATATACCTAAAACTTCTGCACCATTTAATCCCTTTTCTTTTGAATCTACTACATTTTCTATAGCATTTTCAATCTTTTTTATAGGTGCTGTAAGGGTTGTAGCTAAAAATGATGTTACCCCATTTTTTGCAAGATACTTGGATATAGAATCAAGTGAATCAAAATCTGCATCCATAGTGTCATATCCATCTGCTCCATGAATATGAAGATCTATAAGTCCTGGAATTATCTTTAAATCACATGCATCTATAACCTTTAATTTTTCATCATTTGAATTTGATATATTTTCTATTTTTCCATCATTTATAGTCATATAGCTATTTTCTAAGATTCCATCTTCTGCATATATCTCTTTTGATTTTATAGCATATCTCATACTAATCACCTTTCCTTAAATACCATCATCTTCTAATTCTTGTTTTTCTTTTTTCTTCATTTCAAAAGTTACTATTTGTTTTTTACCAGTATCCATTGCTCTTTCTTTAAGTTCTACCAAATCTACATTTTCCCTATCAAATAATATCTCCATTATCATAGGTACATTTGTACCTGCTATTACTTCTATACCCTCATTTTCCATTGATAATTCTACACTCATCTTAAAAGGTGAGCCTCCTGGAATATCTGTAAATATTAGTGTTCCTTCTGCATTCATATTATCTATGGCTTTTTTTATATTGTTTTTTAAATCATCTGTTGAATCACTTTCTAAAAAATCTACTGTTTCTACTAGTTCTTGCTTTCCTGCTACAAGTTCTATTACTGAATTTAGTCCTTTTGCAAATTCACCATGACCTGCTATTATTAAAGCTATCATAATCTTACTCCTTTCATTTAAAATATGGAAGGCAATTGCCTTCCATATTAATTTATATTATTAAAATAATCCTAAATACTGTCCTGCTACACCAAATACTACTGTAATACCAATAAGTGCAAGTGGTGACCAACCTTTTTTAAGTAGGAAATACATTAGGAATGCATATCCAAGTGGAAGCATCTTAGGCATAATTTGATCTAATACACCTTCTTGAAGATTAACTTCTGCCTCTCCTGCTTTTATTACTACATCTAATTTTAAGTTAATATATGAAGCAATTAAAGCACCTACAACTGTAAGACCAAGTATCGATGCTGCACGTGATACTAATTTGGTGCTTTCCTTTAATATTCCTATTGAATTAACGCCGGTTCTATATCCATAATACATTAGGCCAAATCTAAGACCAAAGTGGACTACATTAAACAATATGAGGAAAATTATAGGTCCTGCAACACTACCATCAATTGCAAGTGATGCTCCTATACCTGCTGCTATTGGAAGGAGTGTCAGCCAGAAAAGTGCATCTCCTATTCCACCAAGAGGTCCCATTGTTGCTACCTTTATACCACGAATTGTGTCAGTATCATTTTTATTACCTTCCATTGCTGCAACTATTCCCATTACAAATGTTACAAGGAATGGATGAGTGTTGAAGAATTCCATATGCATCTTCATAGATTTTGATAAATCTTCTTTTTCCTTATGAATCTTTTCAAGCGCTGGACTCATTCCATATAACCAACCTGCAGCTTGCATTCTTTCATAGTTAAATGATGCTTGTAAAAGTAATGATCTCCAAGCCATCTTAGTTAAAGTCTTTCTATCTAACTCTACAGGCCTTTGATCCTTATATTCTGGATTAACAACTAATTCTTCTCTATTCACATTAGATTCCATCTGTATATACCTCCTCATTGCGTGGTGGTGGTGTGTTTGTTTTATCTTTATTATTATAGAAATCATACATTGCTATTGCAGCTCCTATAAGTGCTACTGCAAGTATTGGTAATTCTAAATATGCAACTAATACAAATCCTATAATCAAAAATGCTATATATTGTGTCTTAAACATTACCTTAAGAAGTAGTGCAAAACCTATAGCTGGCATGATTCCACCCGCTGTAGAAAGTCCATCTATAAATGTTTGTGGTAACATGTTTACTACTGTTTCCGCAGTATCTGCTCCAAAATAAATTGGTAAGAATACAACTATAAAATATGATACAAATAAAATTGCAAGTCCTAAATAATTAATCCTATCAATACCCTTTAAATTTGCATTTTCTGCATATTCATCAGCCTTATGCATTACTGGTGAAAAAGCTGTAAATAAAAGTGTAACTCCTGCTTGTGCTGCTACTGCAAATGGTACTGCTATTCCTACTGCAACTTCCGGTTCTAAATTTGCAAGTATTGCAAATGCTGCACCAATGATACCTCCAACTACAACGTTTGGTGGTTGTGCTCCTGCAAGTGGTGCCATACCCATCCAAACAAGTTCAAGCATACCACCTGTTATAAGTCCTGTTTGCACATCTCCAAGTATAAGACCGACTACAAGTCCAGATACAAGAGGTCTGTGAATATGTGTAAGACCGTTAAATAAGTCAATACCAGCTATTCCAGCCCATAGTGCTAAAAGTAAAGCTTGTAACATTTATATTACCTCCTTTTATTTAGCCAGAGCCTTGGGACTTAAAGTCCCAAAAGTTCTGGATATAATCTAAATCATGTCTAATATATCTTTGTTCCTCTTATCATCAGGAACTTTTCTCATATCAAATGTTACTCCTAATTCATTTAATTCTTTGAAAGTCTTTTTATCATCTTCATCTACAGATATAGTAGAAGATAACTGTTCTTTTCCTTCAGCATAATGCATATTTCCTATATTAACTTCTTTTATAGGCACTCCACCTTTTACAAGTGTAAGTACATCTTGTGGTGTTTCAACTACAATAAAGATCTTTTGTCTATCTGCTGCCTTGTGAATTACATCAATTGTCTTTTGAAGTGTAAAAAATCTAGTTTGTACAGTATCAGGTAATACCATATCCATTAAGTTTTGTCTTACCTCATCTTGTGCAACCTTATCATTTGCAACTAATACTAAGTTAGCTCCTAAGAAACTAGTCCATGTAACACCAACCTGACCGTGAACAAGCCTGTTATCTATTCTTGTAAGTAAAATATTTGCCATCAAATCACTCCTTTAATTTTTTAGAAAAATTTATTTGTTGTATGGGTATATGCTTACCCCTTTTACTACTCTATTAACACTTCCATCAGGACTAGGATTATCTGGATTTATACCAGTGCCTAATGATTTTAATACTGAAATTACTTGTGGAACAATTACATAATCAATTGCTAAATATGCCTTATCTAATTTTAGTTCGCTCTCATTTAAAGCTATATGATAATGACTTAAATCATCTACTTCTTCTGAATATGTTTCAGATACAGCTAAAACTTTATATTTACTATCAGGATTATATAATTCTTTTAATAAATCAATTTCATATCTTCTAGTATATTCATCACGAGATAAATACATTACAATAAGTGTTTGGTCATCCATTATAGACTTAGGACCATGTCTAAATCCTAGTGGAGTATCATATTTTGTAACAATATCTCCTTGTGTAAGTTCAAGTAATTTTAATGATGACTCACGTGCTAAACCATAAAATGCACCAGCTCCAAGATAAACTATCTTTTTAAAATTAGAATTTGAGATACTTTCTATCATTTCAGTATCATCTAATAATTCTTCTCCTATAGTAAATAATTTGTTTATATCTTTTTTCTTATTATCTAAATTTTCTAAATCAAAAATCATAAGTGAAGATAAAACCATAGAAGTATAGCTACTTGTCATAGCAAATCCCTTATCATTTGATTCTTCTGGTAATATGATAGATTTATCTGTCTTTGGATTTATATTTTTAGCTAATTTTCCATCTTTATTACAAGTTATTACTATTTGATATAATTCATCTACTAAATCTTCTGCAAGTTTTATTGTAGCGACAGATTCAGGACTATTTCCAGAACGTGCAAAAGATATTAAAAGTGTCGGAATATCTTTTTTCAAATAAGCTTCAGGATCTGCTACTATGTCTGTTGTATGAAGTGATTCTACATCTAAATTTAATTTCTTTTTGATGCTTGGTACAACAGTATCTCCTATAAATCCTGAAGTTCCAGCTCCTGTAAATATAATTTTTAAATCTTTCTTATTTAGTATAGGATTTAAAAAGGCTTTTAATTCATCTCTTTTAGATTCTACTATTTTAAAAGTATCTCTCCATACTGAAGGTTGATTATATATTTCTGAAGATGTAATATATCCCCCTTCACTTTTAAGTTTTTCTACATTGTTACCAAAAATTTTATCCAATTCATTCACTCCTAGTTTTATTTTTCTAGCATTACTCTATATTCAAATTTATCTCCTCGCGCTATACCTACTGTATATTCAATGACTGTTTGATTTTCATAAGTGTATCTTTCAATCATCATGCCTGGTACCTTCCTACTAACATCTAATATCTCTGCTTCAACTTTTCTGGTATTAACTGGTTTAAACCTCTCTTCTGCCTTTGAAAATTCTACATCATATTTTTCTCTAAAAATATCATACATTGGCTTTTCTTCTAATTCATTTCTAGTTAAATCAGGAAATCTAGACTCTGGTAAATATGAAGTTTCTAGCATAATAGGTTCATCATCTGCAAGTCTTAATCTTGTAAACTTATATAAATCTTCATTTATTTTAATACCCAGTTTCCTAGCTAATTTTTCATCGCTTTTAATTTTTTGAAAATCTAATACTTTGGAACTTGGATGTTTTCCTATTTTTTTCATTTCATCTGTAAAACTATAAAAATTAAGTAAATCTTGTTTAAAAGATTTAGAAGATACAAATATTCCTTTTCCATGCTCTTTATAAATATAACCATCTTTTTCAAGTTCATTCATTGCTTGCCTTACAGTAGAGCGGCTAATATCGAACCTTTCGCATAGTTCTCTTTCCGAAGGCAATTTGTCGTACTCATCAAAAGTTCCCTTTTTTATATCTCTAGTTATTATTTCATATAACTGATAATATAAAGGCAATTTATTGCTTTTATCTATTTCTACCACCATATCACCTTCTCATGTTGTTATGTTGTGCGTACCAGTTCTTAAGTTAATATTATAATGAAAAGATAACGTTGTCAAGTATTTTATTTAATTATATGAAAAAAAATATGAAAATATTACTTGATAATTTAAAATAAACTCTTCGACTATTCTCAGAGTGACAATATGGTCATCCTGAGCATAGTCGAAGAATCTTATCTTTGCATAAACTCTTTTATATCAATGTTTTTATTTACTAATCGTGATTCCTCTGCTGCAAATGCCATTATATGACTTTGCACTGATTTAGATGCAGAAGTAAGTCCATTACCATCTTCAGATAGTATTGAAGCTATAAAATCATTCATTATACCTGTATCTCCACCACCATGACCTCCTACTAGAACTTTAGGATTGTAAATTATTCTTTCATTAGATTCAAATAGTTCTACTTCAATTTCATTTTTACTATCATCTGCTCTGATTTCTCCCTTTGAACCCATAATCTTTATAGTTCTATGAACCTTATTTGTAAATGCAGATAAATTAAATGTAGCTGTGACTTCATTTTCAAATTCCATTATTGTTGATTGATTATCACATACATTATTGTCACAAAGATATACGCATCTGCCATATGGACCTTCTTCTAATGCCCTTGTAACTGCTTCTTCTGTTTGTATATCACTTATAACAGTTGTTGGCCAATTACCTATGTTTTTATAATATAATTTCTTAGCTGAATATGGACATGTCGCCTCTACCTTACAATCTATACACCTTTGCCCTGCACCTTCTGGATGGTTTTCTTCTTTAAAATAAGATAAGTGTCCAAAAGAAGATATTTTCTTGCAACTTTCCCCTACTAACCACAACAATATATCCATATCATGACAACTTTTTTGTAAAATTAAAGGGCTTGATAAATCCGAGTTCCTCCAGTTACCACGAACAAAGCTATGAGCAAAGTGAAAATATCCTATATTTTCATTATGAGATATAGTCATGAGTTTTCCAATCTCACCACTATCTATAATCTCCTTAATCTTACTAAAAAATGGTGTATATCTAAGAACATGGGCTATTAGAAATACTCTTTCATTTTCCCCAGCAAGTTTTCCAAGCTCCATGCATTCATCCTTCTTGTTGGACATAGGCTTTTCAAGTAATATATGATATCCCTTTTTAAGGGCTAATTTAGCTGGTATGAAATGACTACCATCTGGGGTTGCAATAACTACTGCATCACAAAATTTGTCTTTTTCTAGTAACTCTTCAAAAGATTCAAAAACATATTTATCATCTATACCATGTCTTTTTTTAAACATATCTCTTTTTACTTTGTTTGGTTCAGCTACAGCAATAAATTCTATATTTTCTGGATTTTTTATAGCATATTCACCATATATATCCTTGCCCCTTTGTCCTGCTCCAATTAAGGCAACTTTTATTTTCATAGACTTATCCCCCTAATCTACTATATTTAGCTTGATTATATCATATGATCCTGAACGCAAGCGAAGAATCTTATCTTTTACCTTTCCTTCAACTTTTCAAGTATTTCCTCTTTCACTTCACCAAAGTAAAGTTTACTAGCATATAGGGCTGCTCCCTTTATTGGTGAAAGTATTGGGGCTATAAGTTCTATATTTGCATCTAACTTATCTAGATAGTCTCTTAGAGGTTCTAATATAAATTTACCTGCCTTAAATACTCCGCCTGAGTATGATACCTTTATTTTACTATTTTTATCAAAATGAAGCCTTTCTATCACGGTCCTTATGGTTAAGAAATGTTCATATGCGGCCTTCCTATAAATTTCAAGGGCATATATATCCTTTTTTTCTACTGCCTTGGTTAGAATTTTTGCAAGTTTTGCTAATTCACTTCTTTTTATATTTTCATCCTTAGTCATTATATCTATCAAATCAAAGTCATCTTCTAAGTTAAAATGGTCCTTTAATATATTATACAGGGGGGTTTTTTCTAATCTTCCATCTGACTCTTTTGAAAAATATTCAAGCACTTTTAAAGCTAGCCAATATGCTGAGCCCTCATCCCCTATAAAATGTCCCCAGCCACTAGCTCTTGCAGTCTTTCCAAACTCATCCATTCCAAATCCTATAGCGCCAGTTCCTGCCACTATATTTATTCCTGGCATTGCTGCAAGGGATCCTGCCCATCCTACTTCTGAATCATTTCCTATTTTAAAATTAGTCCCCTTTAATATATCCTCTATTATATCTTCTAAAATAGGCATATCAGCTGATATTTCACCATAGCCTGGTATCCCAAGATAGGAATAATCTATATCATTTATTTTTATATTAGAAGACTCACATATGTCATCAACACCTTCTTTTAATACCCTTTTAAATGTATCAAAAGATGTGTTTTTATAATGGCATGTTTCCTTTAATTTTTTAGAAAGCACCTCTCCGGTTTCATTTATAAGTATAAATTCAGTAGTGCTTCCCCCGCCATCTACTCCTAAAAAGTTCAAAATACCACCTCTATGCATATTTTTTATTGTATAAATATAGTTCTACTAAAAGACCTGTAAGTCCTATCATCATCATACTAAAGCCTCTTAGGTCATTTATGGTTTGGCCCTTTATTATTAAAAATAGGGGAATTACAAAGAATACTCCCGCTAATATGCCTTTAAATTTATCCATTATTATCACCTTTTATATTTACCCATGAAATTTCACCAGGGCTTAATTCTACATTATATGAATCGCCATCTCCATCGTATATTATTGATTTTTGTTCTTCATCAGTGTTATTTATTATGGCATATTTGTCTATATCAGGATATGCATTTACTTCAACAGCAGGATTACTTGCAAAATACCTATATAATTCTTCTTCCTTGTGTGCTGCATAGAACATTGAGCGCATTAGAAGTCTTGCATTATCTTTATTGTATGGAAGCCCTGCAATATAAACTCCTCGTCCCTTTCCATAGTCATTAGATGATAAATGAATTTCACCATTACTATATTCTATTATCTCTGTCTTTTCACTTAAAGAATATATATTATTCATGCTTTCCCCAAAGTCTATTTTTCCTTTTAAATCCTTACTTATAAAATGTTCTTCTTCCTCTTCATCAAAGTACTTATCTGTACTTAGGGAAAAACTAAGTTCCTTATCTATTCCAAGGGCATCTGCTAATTGAAAGAATCTTCCTTCGTGACGAATTGCACTTGGCTCACCTATTCCTATGAATCCTCCACCATTGTATATCCATTTTCTAATTGTAGTGATTAATTTTTCATCTAACCAATTGATTCCACCACTAAATGCTGTACCTTCTACCCCTGCATTTATTATTACATCAATATCAGAATTTATTCCATTTGTCTTTACATCATCAAATGAGATGAATTCCACATCTACACTCATACCACTTAGAGACTCTAATATTCCAAGATATGAATAAATTTGCTTATACCAAAGTGCATGAGCCACCATAAATGTCTGCCATGAACGAATTTTACCCCATGAATTAAGTATGGCAACCTTCAGCCCACTATATGGTTTTACACCATTAATGGTATCATATATATCTCTAAATTCATCTGCAATATTTTCAACATAATCTACAAATTTAGGGAATTTATATGCAAGAGATAAATATCCGCCATAACCTATCCTATCCACTGGTTTTCTCATTATAGCACGTCTTGCTGATAACCAATTATCCTTTGCTTCTATTACTGGATCATTTCCTTCCCTAAAGGTATCTGGGAAGAAATATGGTAAAAATCTACCCTCTGTATATTTTACATGGGGTATTTCTGAAATCATTCTAAGAGTTGCCCCATCACCTACAGAGCCTACTACTCCATCAAGTCCTATATTTTTAAAATATTTTCCATAAGGCTCAGTTCCTATCCAGTTATCACCTAGAAACATTATAGCTTCCTTACCTGAATCATGTACCTTATCTACCAGGCTTTTTGCCTTATTTGATACAAATTCTTGTTGGAAATCCATAAAGTCTAAAAATTCCTTACTAGGCACCCTGAATGGTGAATTATAATAGCCTTCATCTATTATATCTTCTGGTCTAAGTCTATATCCTTTTGACTCTTCAAAGGCATCTAAGGCTTCTGGTGATACTGATGCACTATAGCCAAACCAATCTACAAATTTTTCCTTACCCTTATCATTAAATACTAGGGTAAAATGATAAAAGAAGGTTGTAAACCTAACTACATCGGTATCCTCATTTTCCTTTAACCAATTTTCTATATAATCTTCTACGAATTTAGAAGATTTTTCTTTTCTCACGTCAAATGGTATATCGTGTTCCTTATCACCCCAATCATTTGTTATATGATTGTACATTTGAGTAGGGTCCCATATGGCATAGGTTAAAAATGATACAGTATATTCATGAAATTCCTTGGCATTTTTTATTATCACTGTATCCCTTTCACTATCTAGATCCCAATTAGATCTATCAACAAGCTCCCCACTAGTTCTGTCTATAACTTCCCAAAATCTCTTTGGATCGTGGTCATAGTCAGGCCTTACTTGTTCACTAAAATACCCATCCATAAACTTCACTTCTAATGTGTCGCTTGTTGCAAGATTGAAATCACTCATCAAATACAAGTGCTGGCATTCATCCATGTTTTCTCTTGCAAAATCATTGTGACCCCTACTTACAAAATATGTGGTATAAATTTTTGCATCTAATTTTTTAAGGTCATCTGAAAGTTTTGTACCATCACTATCACGAAGGGCATCTGCACCCCATCTATCTATTAATTCCTTAGTTTCATCCAAAAATCCTGATTCACTTGGTAATGTTAAATTTCCTTTTCTCTTCATCTATATCATCCTTTCACTCCACCAACGGTCATACCTTGGGTTAATTTCTTTTGAACCATAATATATAAAATAAGTGTTGGAAGCATTACAATTACAAGCCCTGCATAAAGCTGTCCATAGTTTGCAGCAGCTTTTTGGGTCTGCATAAGATTAATAAGTCCAACTGGTAAGGTCTTTGATGCATTTGGCATAAGGGTTAAGGCTATGATGTATTCATTCCAAAATGCCAAAAAGTTAAAAAGTATAACAGTTATTATACTTGGCCTTGCCATAGGTGCCATTACCTTTACCATGGTAGTAAAATATCCTGCCCCATCAATAAATGCTGCCTCTTCAAATGCCTTAGGTAGGGTCCTAAAGAAATTTGAAAGTAAAAATACCGTAAATGGTATGGCAGTTGCAGCATAGACTAGGGCTAGAACCACAATATTATCCAAGAAAAATCCTGAACCCATAGAATTCATTAGGCCCCTATCCCAATCAAGTAACATCAAAAATATTGGTACTACTATATAGTTAACATTTATAAATAAGCCTGCCATAAGGAGTCTATCTATAAATTTTTTTCCCCTAAAATCAAATCTAGCAAGCACATATGCTGCAGGTATTGATACTGCTAGAAGTATTACAAGACCTAAAGATGTTGCTATAACTGAGTTTAAAAAATACTCTCCCATATTAGCTTCAGCTATAGCTTCTACAAAGTTTTCAAAGTGGAATCCATCTGGTAGGGACCAAGGATTTCCATAAAATTCTGAGTTTTCCTTTATAGATGCCATAAATACCCATCCAACGGGCAATATTATGCTTAAAGCTAAAGATATAAGAGCAACATATATAAATGTTTTATAAAGTTTACTCATATTAAAACCTCCAATTTAATACTGCAATGTATCTCTTTTTGTAATCTTACTTATTATACCTGATAATAAAAATGAGAATGTAAATACTACAACACCTATGCTCATTCCATAGCCGTATGAGGCATTGTTGTATGCCTGTTTATACATATATGATAAGAATACCTCACTAGAACCATCCGGCCCTCCACTTGTCATTATCTTTGTAAATAGGAAGGATAGGTTTATTGAGCTTATTATGAAGAATATAAGCGTAGTTCTTATTGTATCCCATACTAGGGGTAGGGTAATTTCAAAAAACTGTCTTATCTTACTTGCCCCTTCAATTTCTGCTGATTCATATAACTGCTCAGGAATTGAACTCATTCCTGCCATATAAATTACCATATAGTATCCTATAGCCTGCCAAATCATTGCCCCTGCTATAGAATATATTACAATATCTTGATTACCCAAAAATTGTATGCTTTTAAAGCCTTCTCCATTAATAAGGGAAAGTGTAGAATTTATAAGTCCCTGATCTGGTTCATATATGGCTGAAAATATGGAAGATATTACAACAACAGATAATATATTTGGTATATAAAATACCACCCTAAAGAAATTTTGTCCCTTTACATTTTCCTTTACCAGTATCGAAGCAAAAACTATTGCAATAATAAATGTGACAATAGCTACAACTACTATTAAAAATATTGTATTTTGAAAGGACCTTAAAAAGTTTTCATCTTTCATTAATATCTTAAAATTATTTAGTCCTACAAATAACTTTTCTGAAGAAAGTCCACCCCATTTATATAAGCTCATCCTAAATACCGTAAAGGTCGGATATAACATAAATATTGAAAATAATATAAGTGCTGGGGAAAGACAAAGAATTATAAATCTCCTAAGACTTTTATTGTTCACAAACTATCACCTCTTAAAATAATATGGTGGATAAAATTTATCCACCATATACTATTTTATTCTATTGATTTTCCTTAGCTTCATTTATCTTTTCTACTGCTTCTACTACTTCCTTGTGCCATTCATCTACTGTTTTATCTCCTGATACAACAGAGTTTATTGTTCCAAATAATATACCTTCTCCACTAGTTAAGTCTACACCTTCAACTGGAGGAGCTGCTGCAAATCCACCCATTGCTGCCTTTGTATCTTCATTATCATATATTGAATAATATAATTTATTTGGATCATCATCATTCATCATATCTGAAGCGCCTTTAATAGGTTGAACTGCTCCTGCTTTTTCATATATGATTTCTGCTGCTTCATCACTATACATATATGCCATGAATTCTTTAGCTAAATCAGCATTTTTTGCTTCTTTTGGTATATACATTTGTTCAAAGAAAGTGTATGAATATCTATCTCCACCTTCAGATACTTTTGGTAGGGCCATAAGTCCCCATTCAAACCCATCTTCTCTTGGAGCATCTTTCATCTCACCTGGTAACCATGTACCATTTGGAATAAATAGAGCTTCATTGTCTAATATCATTTGTTGGTTTTTAGTGAAGTTTTCACCATTTGCTTGAGATACTGTGTTCTCATGAGTGTAATCTCCTATTTTACCTACTATTTCAAAAGCCTCTTTAACTTCATCACTCTTCCAAGTTTCTACATCATAGTTCATTGCCTTGTTAAATACATCTGGACCACCTGTTTCATTTAATAATGCATAGAAGAATGCATCAAAATATCCTGTTGTCGGATAAGTAAATAAGGCAGCATCACCCTTAGCTTCTTTTCCTAAAGCAAAAAACTCATCAAAAGTTGTAGGTAATTCATACTTACCATCAAAATTGTTTGCATTGTAAAATAATCCTGTTGGTGAATAGAATAATGGTGCTAAATAAGTCTTTCCATCTTCATATGGATTTGTTATAAGTGTATCTGTAAATCCATCAATTAATTTCTCACTTACCTTTACATCTTCACCTGGTACGTCCATTTCAAATACATCGTCTATATCTTGGATTGCTTTTTCTTTGATTAAAGTATCAGTTAGCTTTCCTTCTCCACCCACTGCTAAATAAATAAGGTCTGGTGAATTTCCTGCTTGAATTTGAGGTCTTAATACTTCTGCTATATTTTTTTCTAAAGTTAATTCAACCTTAACTCCTTCGTGGCTTTCTTCAAAATTTTCCGCCAAAGCTTCCCAATGCTCTGTCCCATAGCCACCATTTAAACCTGCAATCTTAAGTACCTTTTCCCCATCATCTGCGGAATCGTTTGCACCATCATCAGATGAATCATTTGAACATGCTACTGTAGTGAATACAAGTGTAAATATCATAAGTACCGCTAAAAACCTTTTCATTTTCATTTAAAAAATCCTCCCTTTTTTTATTTCTTTAAATACATTGTATATTTAATTTAAAATATTCTCTATAATTATATTGATTCTTTTTTTAGGTATATTGCTTTTTTGATAAATTATCAATATAATTAAATAGTAGATACTATTGGAGGGATTAATATGTCAAATATACTTTATAAATTTGAAAAAAAGGATGAAGTAAGCATAAAACCAGAACTTTTATATGTATCAAAGGCTGAATATGATACAGATTGGCATTCTACCATGCACATGCATCCCTTCACAGAGATGTTTTATGTTACTCATGGCAAGGGAATATTTAAAATAGAAGAAAGAGTCTTTAATGTAGGTAAGGATGATCTAATAATTGTAAATTCAAATGTCATACATACTGAATCATCCAAAGGTACAAATGCCTTAGAATATATTGTAATAGGCATAGAAGGACTTTCTGTGGATGATGAAAATCCATATACCATTTACAATTTCAATGAAAAAAAGGAAGAAGTGCTTTATTATCTTGAAAAAATCATAGAAGAAATAGAATTAGAGCATAGTTTTTATACAAATATGTGCCAAAATTATTTAGAGATACTTATATTTAATATATTGAGATTATCAACAGATAATATGAAATTAGAAAACAACAAAAATGTGACCAAAGAATGTTCATATATCAAAGATTATATAGATACTAATTATGCAGAAAATCTATCACTTGATGGACTTGCTTCCATTGCATATATGAATAAATTTTATATGAGCAGATTATTCAAAGAAAATATAGGCAAGACCCCAATAGATTATTTGATAGATAAGAGAATATCTGTTTCAAAGATACTACTTGAAACCACAGAGCACTCACTTACAGAAATATTTAAAATAGTAGGATTTTCAAGTCAATCATATTTCAATCAAATATTTAAAAAAAGAGTCAATATGACTCCTCGTGAATACAGAGAAAAAAATAAGGAATAAAAAAATCCTCAAAAGAGGATTTTTTATTCTTTTACTTTAAATTCACTTACTATAGAAATCAACTCATCTGCCAAAAGATCTAAATTATCTGCAAGACCTTCTACGTGGCTTATAGCTGATTGTTGCTCTTCACTGCTTGCAAGAACAGTTTGAGTTCCAGCTCCTGTTTGCTCACTTACTGAACTTACCTCTCTCATGCTAGTCTCTATTTCATTCATTCCAACAGTAAGCATTTGTGCTATGCTTGTAAAATTAGAAATTGCTTCATTTACCTTTTTAGTCTCTTCTTTTATATTAGAAAAAGATTCTGTTGCCTTTCCTATTACATTACTTCCTTTATTTACTTCTACTATACTTTCATCCATAGAAACAGTCACATCACCCATATCTTTTTGAATGCCATTTATGATACCTACTATATCTTTTGAAGCACTTCCTGTTTGTTCAGCTAATTTCCTTATTTCATCAGCTACCACAGTAAAGCCACGACCAGCTTCACCAGCACGCGCTGCTTCTATTGCTGCATTTAATGCAAGTAAATTTGTTTGGCTTGATATATTATCTATGAAGGTTATGATTTTTCCTATCTTTTGAGTTTCTTTAGTAAGGGAAGCAATCTTTGTAGATGAATTTTCTACCTTTTCTACAATACTTTCTATAGCCTCTTGTGTATCATTTATATGTACTGTTCCAAGTGATGCAATATCTGTTGCATGACTTGCGGCATTTTCTATGTATTTGACCTTACTATCAACTTCATCAACCTTCTTAACCATTTCTTCTATTATCATGCTAGTTGCGTGTGTAGAATGAATTTGATTTTCTGTACCTGCTGCAACTTGTTCTACTACAGCAGAAATTTCTTCTGAAGCCTTTACTGTGAGTTCTGATCTCATCTTTAAATCTTCAATTGTATTTTTTATATTATCTGAAGCTATATTTACCTTGTTTATTACATTTGTAAGGGAAGCTATCATACTGCCAAAGGATGCTTGAAGTAAGCCTATTTCATTTTTAGATGTTACAGGAATTTCCTCTGTCATATCTCCATTTTTGATCTTCTCAGCAGATTTACCTAGGTTTATTATTGGATTTGTAAATAATTTTGATATTATAGCTGTTAAAATAGCTATTATAATACCTGCAAGTATTACTATTAAACTTGTCCTTTTAAGAGCGCCACTTGCCATATTTTCTAACTCTTTAGCATCTTGTTCTACCACTACACCCCAACTAGTATATGGAACTGTAGTGTAAGCTCCTATTACATCTTTTCCATCTTGATTTTCATATCTTTCTACATCTGTTTTCTTATCTACTGCCTTTATAGCTCCAATATTTCCTTCTTCTACAAAATTATATCTCTTTACTATTTTATTCTTGAAATCTTCATGCCCTATTGTTATACCTGTTTTATCTACTATGTATGCATTTCCTGTTTCACCAATTTTCTGAAACTTAGCAATATTACTCAGCTCTTCTACATTTAATTTGGCTGATATTACACCTGTAACATTCATAAGTTTATCTTTTATAGGCACTGATATCATCACACCTGGTTTTTTAGTATTATTATCTATGAAAGAATTAGTTATGTACTCTGCTCCACCCTTACTCATGACAAAATATAATTCATTTGCAAGAGTTTTGGTAGTATCCTTGGTAGATACTAGAGCATTTCCATTCATATCTAATATATAAATATCATCAATTGATGATATTTCATCACGTATGCTTTTTAGTAAACTATTTGCATCACGTGTCTCCATTTGAGTGAAATCATTTGACTTAGAAATAGTTTCTATGGCATTGAATGAACTTAGTACCATGGAATTTGCCTGCTGTGATATTGATTTTGCAATAGTTAAATTAGATTCCTTACTCATTTCTATCATATTCTTTTTTTCAAAATTATAATTTATAAGACCTATTATTATGATTGGTATAAGTGAAAGAATTAGAACCATTGCTATAAGCTGATTTTTGATATTCTTACTTTTTTCACTAGCCTTTTTAGTGCTTTTTTTAACCCCCTTAAATTTAAAGGGTATTGGTTTGAATTTAATCTTTTTAAATTTACTAGATAAATTTTTAAAACCCTTTAATCTTTGGCTTTTTTTTCAATACTTTTCCCCCATTCTTCTTTTGATTTTACTATCTATATATATATTCGACATTAAATTTATAAATCCTTCTTTTTTATTTTTGAATTTTTTAACAAATCATAAAAAAGGTAAAAATATAAGACTCTTCGCTTACACTCAGAGTGACACGTGATCGGTCATCTAAGTATAATTGAAAAGTCTTCATCTGGTTATTTCTATTCATTTATTGTATCTTTTAAATATGCATTTATAAATTTATCTATATCCCCATCCATTACCTTAGATATATTGCCTTCTTCTGCATTTGTTCTATGGTCCTTTACCATATTGTAGGGATGGAATACATATGAACGTATCTGGGACCCCCAACCTATTTGATTGTAATTTCCTGCTAAATCTTCTATCTTTTCCTTTTGTTCTCTTTCCTTTAATTCCACAAGCTTGGACATGAGCATACTCATAGCTGTAGCCTTGTTTTTATGTTGAGATCTTTCATTTTGACATTGTACGACAATACCAGTTGGAATATGAGTTATCCTTATAGCTGAATCAGTAGTATTTACATGCTGACCACCTGAACCACTAGCCCTAAAGGTATCTATCCTCAGATTACTTTCATCTATTTCTATTTCATCTTCTTCATCTAAGATAGGCATTACATCAACTGATGCAAATGAAGTATGACGTCTTCCTGATGAATCAAAGGGTGATATCCTAACTAATCTATGAACACCTTTTTCAGACTTTAGATATCCATATGCATTTGCACCTTCTATAGAAATATCTACTGCCTTTATTCCACCTTCAGTATCTCTTTGCATATCCAATATTTTAGTCCTATAGTTTTTTCTCTCAGACCATCTAGAGTACATACGAAGCAACATCTCTGCCCAATCTTGAGCCTCAAGTCCCCCTGCTCCAGAGTGAATTGAAAGTATAGCTCCATTTTTGTCATATTCTCCATTTAAAAGAGTTTCTATCCTGAAACTATCTAGCTCAGAATCAATGTATTTTATCTTTTCCTCTATTTCAGATAAAAAACTCTTATCATCTTCCTCTTCAGATAGTTCAATTGAAATTTCAACATCATCTATTTCATCATTTAATTCATCATATTTATCTGTAGCTGATTTTATGGAATTTAATTTTGATATTATCTTTTGAGCTTCATCATTATCATTCCAAAAATCAGGACTTCTCATTTCTTTTTCTAGTTCACTTTGTTCCTTTCTCTTATCAGATAAGTCAAAGTGAAACACCTATTTCTTTTAATCTGTTTTTAAACTCTTCTATGGTTCCCTTATATTTTTCAAGTTCTAACATCGAATCCTCCTATTTACCGCAGCATTTTTTATATTTCTTGCCACTACCACAAGGACAAGGATCATTTCTACCTATCTTTTCGCCCTTTATTACTGTTTTTTGAACCTTGCTTTTCTGACCATCTCCATGGCTTGAGCCTGTTACCTTAGCCACTCTTTTTCTTTCCATCTTTTCTTCTGGTTCTAAATTATATAGGTATTTTACAGTATCTTCCTGAATGTTTTTAATCATTTCATTAAACATATCAAATCCTTCCACTTGATAGGCACGAACTGGATCTTCATTACCCATAGCACGAAGTCCTATACCCTGGCGAAGTTGATCCATTGCATCAATATGATCCATCCATTTACTATCTACTACACGAAGAAGTATGACTCTTTCAAGTTCTCTTAATTGTTCACTTCCTACCTCTTCTTCCTTTTCATCATATTTCTTTTTAGCTAAATCATATATTTGTTCCTTTAAATCTTCTTTTGTCATATCTTCTTTATTTGCTATTTCTAATTTTTCATCAGCTAAGAATATATTTGATAAATAATTCTCCATTCCCTCATAGTCCCATTCTTCAGGATACTTAGAATTTGCAGAATACATTTCAACCGTTCCATCTACCATGTCTTTTATCATAGTAAAGATATAGTCCTTCATATCTTCGCCTTCAAGAACCCTTCTTCTTTCCTTATATATAACTTCTCTTTGTTTATTCATAACATCATCATATTGAAGGACATTTTTTCTTATACCGAAGTTTTTACCCTCAACCTTAGATTGTGCTGATTCTATAGATTTATTGAGTAATTTATGCTCAAGTGGTTCATCATCTGGCATACCTAATGTATCAACTAATCCTTTTATTCTTTCACTACCAAATAATCTCATGAGATCATCTTCAAGTGATATGAAGAATTTAGAGCTACCAGGATCTCCTTGACGACCTGCACGACCTCTTAGCTGATTATCAATACGTCTAGATTCATGTCTTTCAGTACCCATTATATAGAGTCCTCCAGCTTCTAATACCTTCTTAGCCTCATCCTTAGTATTTGCCTTATGCTTTTCAAGTAATTGATCATATTTTTCTTTTATATCTTTTACTTCTGGATCAATACTATCCATAGGGCTATCAGCAAGGGCAACTAAATGCTCAGAATTTCCTTTCTTTCTTAAATCTGCCTTAGCCATGAATTCAGGATTACCACCAAGCACAATATCAGTACCACGACCAGCCATATTTGTAGCAATAGTAACAGCCCCAAACCTTCCTGCTTGAGAGATTATCTCTGCTTCACGCTCATGTTGCTTTGCATTAAGCACCTCATGTTTTATGCCTTGCTTTTTAAGTAATTTACTTAGTATTTCAGAATTTTCAATACTTATAGTACCAACAAGTATTGGCTGACCATTTTCATGATGCTCTTTTATATCTTCAATTATGGCATTAAACTTTGCCTCCACTGATTTATATATTAAATCAGAACTATCCTCTCTTACTACAGGTTTATTTGTAGGGATTTCTACTACATTCATATTATATATATGTCTAAATTCATCTTCTTCAGTCTTAGCAGTACCAGTCATTCCTGATAATTTATCATACATTCTAAATAAGTTTTGAAATGTAATAGTTGCAAGGGTTTTAGATTCCTTCTTTACATCGAGACCTTCTTTAGCCTCAATTGCTTGATGAAGACCATTTGAGTAGCGTCTACCAAACATAAGCCTGCCTGTAAAATCATCAACAATTATAACTTCTCCATCATTTACTACATAGTCCTTATCCTTTTGCATTATATTTTGTGCCTTTAATGCTTGATTTATATGATGAGTTAATTCCATATTTTCAGGATCAGCTAAGTTTTCTACATTAAAAAACTTCTCTGCCTTTTCTACACCCTTTTCAGCAAGTGTAACAGATTTAGCTTTTTCATCTATTGTATAATCCATCTTTTCTTCCTTCATTTCCCTATTAAATGGATCTTTTTTATTTTCACTCTCTTCTATGATTCTTCCCTTTAAAGTGCGAGCAAAATGTTCAGCAGCACGATATAGTTCTGTAGGTTTATCACCTTGACCAGAAATTATAAGGGGAGTTCTAGCTTCATCAATTAAAATACTGTCAACCTCATCAATTATTGCATAATTAAGATCTCTTTGAACCATTTCATCCTTATATATGACCATATTATCCTTTAGATAATCAAAGCCAAATTCATTGTTTGTACCATAGGTGATGTCAGCATTATAAGCTTCACGTCTTTCTTTAGTCTTTATACCATGGATTATTATGCCAGTAGAAAGACCTAGAAAGTTATATAATTTACTCATCATCTCGCCTTGAAATGATGCAAGATAATCATTTACAGTTATAAGGTGGGTGCCTTTTCCTGTAAGTGCATTTAAATATAGAGGCATTGATGCAACAAATGTCTTACCTTCACCCGTTTTCATCTCTGCAATATTGCCTTCATGAAGTACAATACCACCTAGAAGCTGCACTCTATATGGCCTTATGCCCAGAACCCTATCTGAAGCCTCTCTAACTACAGCAAAAGCTTCAGGAAGCAAATCATCAAGTGTTTCTCCCTCTTTAATTCTATTTTTAAATTCATTAGTTTTATTTTGTAATTCGCTATCAGATAATTTTTTCATTCCATCTTCTAATGCTTCTATTTTATCTAATATAGGATCTATCCTTTTTATTTCACGTCCACTATAACTACCAAATAATTTTTCAAAGATATTCTTTACCAATCTACCTACCTCCAGTAATAATTATCATTACATTATATCATAATTACTTTCCAAATCCAAAACTCATTCGATTGTCTAATCTCTTGTCATTCATATGACTTTCAATGAATACAAACAAGCCAAGAGTTATCAAAACATCACCAATGCTAAATACTCCTGAAATAGGAAGTACTTGATCTATTGCAATAACTTTTCCAAGTAGTGAATAATCAGTTCCACTAGCTATTATCTCATATAACTTATATTGTCCATTTTCTATCAAATTTATAGTGCTATTCATACCAGCAAGATTTAATGCATCAGCTGCTACAGGTATCTTCATTCCATTCATAAAAAATACCACAAAATTAGATATAGCCCCTATAAGTACTAGCCAAAGTGATGGTGTCTTTATATTTAAAAGTATGCCAATAAATAAAAGTATAAAAGAACCCAAATAAATCTCTTCTACATAATTTCCTACAATTTTCAAATCATTATCACTAAATATTAGGAGTAAATATTGAAATATAAGTGCTATTATAATAGGAGATAGCATTTTAAACTCCAAATTTTTAAGCCTTATAAATTTTCCACCCTTCATATATCCCACAATTACAGCTAATAATAAAAATAACCAAATCATCTATTTTCACCTTACCCTTCCTTATATTTATACTCTACATTATATATTAATTCGATAAATATAGCTAGAATCCTTTATTTTTTACATTAAAAATGCAGAGAATTTTCTTCTCTGCATTATATATATTTTTATTTAAAATTGTGGTTCTATCAAACCATAGTTTCCATCTTTTCTTTTATATAATACATTTGTCTCTTCACTATCAGCATCTTTATATACGAAGAAATTATGTCCTAAAAGTTCCATTTGTAAAATAGCTTCTTCTTGAATCATTGGCTTCATTGCAAAACGTTTAGTCTTTACAACTTTTGGCTCATTGTCTGTATTTATATCTTCATAAGGTATATTTTCAAATCTAATTGTTTTACCACTGTGCTTTCTCTTTTCAAGCTTAGTCTTATGCTTTCTAATAAGTCTTTCAAGAGTGTCTAAAACAATATCAATTGATTTGTACATATCATCAGTTTCCTCTTCAGCTCTTATCATAGTTCCTGAAAATGGTACACTCACCTCTATAATTTGTCTTTCCTTTTCTACAGTCATTGTAACATCTACTCTAGCATCTTTTTGAAAATACTTATCTAACCTTTCAAGTTTTGATTCTACTGCATCTCTAAGACCATCAGTTACCTTCATATTTGTTCCCGCTATTATCGTTCTCATGAATCCAACTCCCTTCAATTTATGTATCTATTTATTTATTGTGTTATTCATATAATTACCCATTAAAAAAAATTAATAACATGTAAATTAATTGAATATTTTTTATCATCTTATTTACAGGCTATATATAGGCTATGTTAATAAGTTTTAGCAAAACAACAGGCAAATCCGACCTCATTTTACAAATAAACATATAGTATTGACATAATAAAAGAAATTATACATGAAAATTCATATTTATTGATTATTTTATCCACATAATATTTATGTGCATATGTGGATAACTATAGGCGTTTTCTGTGGATAATGTGCATAAGTCTGTGGATAGTGTATATTAGTACAAGTTATCATGTGGAAAGATGTGTGGAGAGAGTGTTAACTAAGGCTAATATTAATTAACACTAATATGGCTTAATTTTCATATAATTTATATTGCATTTATATTAGTATTTTTACTCCTATAGATAATTATTATGCAAGAAAAGCAAAAAATAGAGCATAAATTTATGCTCTATTTAAAAGTTATTCTATATTTTCTCATTGTTTGTATCTTGTCACTCTGAGCTTGTCGAAGAGTCTTGTTTTCACTTTATAGCCTTAAAACACTTAGATCCTTCGACTACTCTCAGGATGATGAATCAGTTAATCCATCACTTTTTACTATCTATGAAATATCCATCTGTATTTTGTGATTTATTATAATATTTATTTGTAGTAGTTTTACCTCTTTTGATTTCTCTAAGTTTAGTTTTTACATCTTCAAAATTATTTTCCATCATAGAATTATTTGATTCATCTTGAACTTTTATATCTTGCATCAAACTATCACATCTATTAGTTATCTCTTTTAATCGAGCTAAATATATCTTATCTATATCTAATTCAGACAAACTTCTTATATTATTTTCTTCCTTTAACTCATTATAAATTTCAAGAAAGTCCTTATCTAATAGATTTATCTTTGATATTAATTCTTCTTTGTTTTTTATAATTCTATTTAATTTATCAATATCATCATTTTCTATGAGTTTCTTTTGAACTATGCTAAGTTTATAAAAATCATCTAATAATATCTTTTTATCATCTAAAAGTTCTATGAGCCTTACTATTTTTTTTATCATAATATTTAACCCTTCTATTATCCTTTTTTTGCTAACTTCATAGCTTGTGACCAAGTATCTCTTAGTTCCTTTGCCATATTATATATTTCATCTAATATTTCTATATCTTTAGATATATTAGCTTCCATAAGTCTTCTATTCATATAGATTATATAATTCTTCTCCTACCTTGTAGTTTTTATCTACCGTTATCATAAATTCATTTAAAATTGCTTGAGCCCTTAAATTACTATTATGTGATTTTTCTATGCTTTTTTCCTCTGCAAAGATACTAGCTTCCTTTATAAACCTCATAAGCCCCTCATATAGTTTTAAAGTAAGTTCTTCTGGTGATGCTGTCATTATTGAATTATTTTGATACTGCGAATATGGATTTCTCATTGCCATTTTAAATTTTCCTCCCCTTATCTCTACTAGCCCATTTGACTTGTAATCCATGATGATTGACTATTCATACGACTCATTGCCTGCTCCATCTTTGCAAACATCTGATAATAATATTCTTCTTTTCTAGCTAGATCTTCTATTAAATTATCTATTCTATCATCAAAGTCATCTACCTTATCTTTTAAAAAGTTATTAAACTCTGTTCTATCGCCTTCTATACCTGCTTTTTTTATAAGGGTTCCCTTTTCTCCTGTAGTTGCTATATTAGATTCAATTATGTCAAATAATTTATGTGATATACCCTTCTCACTATAATTATCAGATTGATTTGTAAATAAATGAGCTATTTTATCACTATTTTCAGCT
>NZ_JBQCYD010000009.1:33622-67956 GCF_052088025.1 Senegalia sp. (in: firmicutes)
ATAATTATCAGATTGATTTGTAAATAAATGAGCTATTTTATCACTATTTTCAGCTAATGCTTTATCCAGTTTTTCAGGATCTTTTATAACTAGTTTTCCACGCTCCCTATAGTTTTCAGTAGTTTGTATGCCCATATCATTTAAAGATATACCAGCACCTTCTACAGATTCATATAGTGCACGTCTCATAGAAGATAACATAGAATCAAGTGCTCTTTCATCTTTCATAATACCTGACTTAGCTTTTTCTTCCCACTTTTCTACTTCACTTTCTTTCATATCTTCTTTTTGAGCATCACTAAGTGGTTTGAAATCTCTAAATGTCTTTTCAGATAATTTTCCATTTATATTATCAACTAATTCATTGTATTTTTCTATGAAAGATACTATAGTTTCTTTAGTCTTTGCTGTATCATTATTTATAGATATATCCATATTTGCATTAGAAACATTTTCTTTGAGATTAAAAGTCATGCCATCTATTTGAAAGTTGTTTGTAGATCTTTCAATAACAGTTCCATCATCAAATTCTAATTTTGAATCTGTTCCATGAAAGGTTCCACTAGCTAATACATTGGATATAAAAGAAGAATTGTTCATATCTTCTATCTTTAATTCACTAGCATATCCAGTAGCACTTGATTCTATAGTCAATTTATCATTTATTTCATCATATTTCATATTAGCTTGTAAATCTTTATTATTGTTTACTTCCTTAATTATATCATTTATAGAAGTAGATGATGGATCAAAAGAAAATTCTATATCATTAATTTTAAATTCTATTTTACCATTATCTGATAGAGCAAAGCTATTTCCAAAGGTTTCTTTTATAGCAGATATATTTTGATTTAAATCTATCTTATTTGTTAGGTTTGAATATTCACTTGTAGCATCATTATAAAAACCCAGATTTCTAAGACCTATATTTCCTTCCACTTCAGATAATTTCAATGTATTAGTATTTTCTGTAGAAAAACTTATTTTCCCACCATCATTTTCCACTGTTACTTTATTCTCTCCAAAAGCTTCATTAATTTTTCCTTGTAATTCTGATATATCATTTATTTCAATTGTTTTTTTAACACCATTAAAAGTCATATCAAATCTAGTCCCAGCTGTGATATTTAAATCTCCATTACCACTTATTGCTTTTGATAACTCACTACCAGTAACACTTGCTGTGGTAGCTTTTGTTATACTTTTAATATTTTTATTAGCTAAATCTGATAATTTATTTGCTGATATATCAAGATATCTATTATTATCATCACTACCTAAATTTACTTTGTAGGTGTTAAAGGTTTGTGGTGAACGTATATTATTCTTAGGCTTTAAAAAGTCAAAAAAATTATCTTTAAATCCTCTTATATCATTTATAGTATTCCTATATCCTTCTATCTTCCATTCAGCATATTGTTTACCTTGTTTTACCTTATCCACTCTAATTTGTTCTGCATCTATCATTTGCTTTATTAGAGTATCAGTATCCATTCCTGATGCTATACCTGTAAGTCTAATTGTATTAGACATATTATCACCTATCTCCTCTCATCAACAAAAAGTCCAGCCATCTCCCACATCTTTGCTACCATATCAAGTATCTTTTCAGGAGGCATTTCTTTTATTGTTTCCTTAGTTTTTGAATCAACTAATTTTACCATTATAGTATTAGTTTGTTTATGTATAGAATATTTTAATTCCTTATTATCTGACTTCAAAGATTCATTTGCTGTATTTACTGCATGTATTAATTCTTCCTTACTTACCTTTTTTTCTTTAATATTTCCATTATCATTTGATACCTCTACCATCTGCTTATTATCTTCTTCACGTGCCTTCGGATTTAATTCTTTATTTATCATAGGTCTATTATTCATCATTTGTGAACCAGCAATACCTTCTACAGACATACAGATCACCCTCACTATTTAGTTTTCTAATATATGTATCGGCATGAAGTAGGATTAACTTTAGTTTTAGGCACAAAAAAGACCACTTATTTGTAAGTGATCTTAAAGTAACTATAATTTTATATCAATACTTCCTCCAATATGAGGCTTTACTGACATTTCCATTGTTTTAGTATTTGTATCTAACATTTTCATCATATCATTCATATGAGTTTGATCCTTATTCATAGCAAGTTTCATGACTGATAAAGATGCTTGTTGTTTTACTTGTGCTTGACTTAGTGCCATAGATAATGCAGCTATATCCATATTAACAGCTCCTTTATGTCAAAAAGAGCCAGAGAATTTTCTCTAGCTCTTAATTTTAATATAATTATCTTAATAATTGTAATACTCCTTGAGGCTGTTGGTTTGCTTGCGGACCATCAAATAGCTTTCACTACCTGCCAGACTATATCTTCAACCAAATATATATCTTTTGGTTGTTGGGCACTTCGAGGAGCCTCTCCTCTATAGATTTCATAGCCATACAATAAAATTGCTTAGACCGTATATCTTAGTCGTTGAACCTTCTCCAATCTTTCGATACAGGAGCTTGGCTGCTGATTATCCAATAAGACTAATTTTTAAACATTCACGTTTAACTTTTCAGTTTGCGTTGTAGTTTAGTCTTCTTAAGGAAGTTCCAGCAATTCACCCAATTATCCTTTAAAAGTTACCCTTTAAGGGTCCCTACTAAATCTACCTTAGAAGTTGTAATACTCCTTGAGGTGCAGAATTAGCTTGAGACAACATTGATTGTGCTGCTTGAGAAAGAATATTATTCTTAGTGAATTCCATCATTTCTTTAGCCATATCAACGTCTCTAATTCTTGATTCAGCAGCTTGTAAGTTTTCTCCTGAAGTATCTAAGTTCTTGATTGTATGATCTAATCTATTTTGGTAAGCTCCTAATTTAGAACGCTCTGCAGATACATCCTTTATAGATTGGTCTATAACTGCTAGATTATCTGTAAACCTTTGTGAAGTCACATCAACACCATCTAAAGCAAAAGAAGGGGTTGCTGTAGAACCTAAATTAGTTGCTCTCATATCTGACATAGAAATATCTAAAGTTTGAGAACTGTTAGCACCAATTTGCAAAGTAGATTTTCCAGCTACTGTAGAATCATCTTCTGTAATTAAAGTTTTATCATTAATATCTATACCAGTAGTTGAATTAAATGTATCTGCTGAACCTAATGTTACCTTTACACCTAATTTATCAAAATCTAAAACATCTCCAGCTGAATAAGCTCCAATAGCTCCAGATAGATTTACAGTTTGACTAGTAGTTCCATCTGATAATGATATTGTAGTATTCTTATCAGTATAACTAAATGTATATGTTTTTCCTGCATCAGCAGCAGAAACATCAACAGTATGACCAGTTAATACAGTATCAGCATCACCATTATCTGCAGCATCTAACTTAAGTCCTACTGTACCTTTTAAAAGTGTTTTACCATTAAATTCAGTTCTAGTAGCAATATCCGTTACTTCTGTTGTTAATTGTGTGATTTCTTCTTGAATTGCATTTAAATCTTCACTTGTATTTGTATCATTATTAGATTGTACAGTTAATTCTCTCATTCTTTGTAGTATAGCATGAGTTTCATTTAAAGCACCTTCAGCTGTTTGGATCATTGAAATACCATCTTGAGCATTTCTTGAAGCTTGATTTAAACCTCTAATTTGTCCTCTCATTTTTTCAGATATTGCTAATCCTGCTGCGTCATCCCCTGCTTTGTTAATTCTAAGTCCTGAAGATAATTTCCCTACATTTTTTTCTGAGTTTGCAGAGTTTACTCCTAATTGTCTGTGAGTATTCATTGCCATTAGATTATGATTAATTCTCATTTTTATATTCCTCCCTGAATTTTACCTTTTATTCGGCATCCTTGCCTTTAAGGCTTATTTATAATAAATATGATATTACATTCGGCCGATATGTAAATATTATATTTATTTGCTTACATATATACTATCGGTATATTTTTTAAAAACTTTAGTGTTTTTTGAAAAAAGTTTTGGAAGTTTTAAAACAATCCCTTCAAACTAGCCAAATCCACTTCCCCACTTGCTGCCTCTTTGTTCTCTTTTCTAATTTCTTCATATATTTCTTTTCTGTGTATATCTATATTTTTTGGGGCTTTTATTCCTAGTTTTACTTTTCCTTCTTCTATGCCTGTTACTATTATTTCTATATTATCTCCTATCATGATACTTTCATCTTTTTTTCTTGTTAGTATTAGCATTTATATAGCCTCGCTTTCCTTTTTGAATATTGGATATCTTGTGCTATATTGTGAATTGTCTAATACTACTTGTGCTCCCTTATTGTTTCTTGTGTTTATTACTATAGGTCCTGATAGGTTGGCTGTCATTTCCTTTAGGTTCTTTGGTACCGTTACTATTGTGTATAATTTCACATCTTCCGGGATGTTTATTTCTAAGTTTTCTACTACTGAATCTGGAATATTTATATCATAGTCTTTTTTGAATATAAATGGATCTATTATTACAAATGCTAGGTTGCTGTCATTTAAAGATTGAAGATAGTGAAATGGATTTTCACTATCCTTGTTTTCTATTATTATAAACTCTTTTTGGTCTTCAAATGCTAGCATTCCACTTGGAAAGTTTAATATATCTTTTTCTTCTATTTCTATTTGACCAAAGTTTTTGGTGTTTATTTTCATATGGCACCTCTTTTCTTTAATTATAAGATTCTTCGCTATGCTCAGAATGACAGATATAAAGCTCAGGATGACAGGCTTTTCACACTATAGTAAGATTATTTGAAAGGTTAATGAACCATTTACAATAAATCAGCTAAGAAAATCAGCTGAAAGTTGCAGATATAAATCTGTGGATGAGATGCTTTTCTCATCAGCCGCCTTGGACGCCTTATCCAATTTGCGGCGGTTAGGATTTATATCAAAACTAAAGCTAGATTTTCTCTGATTTATTGTCTGGTGAATGTCCTTTCAAATCAATCGATTATTGAACAAGATCCTTCGCTATCACTCAGGATGACAAAGTTAAAAACAAGATCCTTCATTTCATTCAGGATGACACGACTAATACATATTCTACCTTAAAAAGTCCATTAATGATGGCTGTATTATTCTTGCTCCTGCTTGAAGGGATGCTTGATACACTGTTTCTTGGGTTTTAAGATCTATTATTGTTTTTGCTATATCTGCATCTTCATTTTTTGATAATAGTTTTGTTACACTTAGTGTTTGATCTTCTAATCTATTCATATTTAACTCTAATCTATTGGTCTTTGCTCCTATTTCTGCCCTTACTGAAAGTAGATTGCTTATTGTATCATCTACTTCACCAAGTGATTCATTTATACTTTCGCTATCATCTGTATCTAGACCATCTATAAGCCTATCAAACACAGCTATCATTTCAGGCTTTTCACCTGCTGATACTAATTCAGCATCATAGCTCCCATTTGCCGCTCCAAATAATCGTGTCCCTACTATATTTACATCTATTGTATCTGCTGAACCCACATTGTATTCGGTCTTTTCATTTATAGCTAAATCTATATTATATTTGCCATCTTCACCTATTAAATCACTACCTGTTTTATAGCCTGAAAAAATTCCTCGTCCTGCATATTTGGTGTTTGCTACCTTTATTACTTGTTCTCTAAGTTGCTTTATCTCTGCTGATATTTTTTCCTTGTCTTCAGCTGTGTTTGTTCCATTTGCTCCTTGTACTGTAAGTTCACGTGCACGCTGAAGTACATCACCAATTTGTGAAACGCTTGATTCTGTTATTTCCATCCAGCTATTTGCATCATCTACATTTCTTTTGTACTGTTCTATTCTGGATAAATCTGTATGGAACTTTAGTGATTTTGATACTCCTATTGGATCATCTGAAGGGAGTTGGAATTTCTTCCCACTTGTCATCTTATCATTAGTTTTACTTAATGTTTCTAAATTGTTATTTACATTTCTCATCATATTGCTAATCATCATATTATTTGTTATTCTCATATTTACCTCCCTACAAGTCCTAATCTATTTATTGTCACATCATATATTGTATCTATTGTTGTTATCATTCTTGCTGCTGCATTGTATGAATGTTGGAATTTGACCATATTACTCATTTCTTCATCTAGGGAAACTCCTGATTCTGATTGGCGTCTTTTATCTATTCCTTCTACTATTACCTTTCCATTTTCGCCCATTCTTATAGATTGTTGGCCATCTACAGCGAGCGTTGATAATACTGATTTCATGAAATCATCTGGTGTACCTTGTGGTAATTGCTCATTATCATTATCTGGTTTTGCAGTAAAGAATTCATTGTTATCACGTTCTGCTATCAACTTCTTTATGATGTCATTATTTTCTTTATCGGCAACATCAGGACTAGAACTTGCTGCTATATTATCTAGATTGTTTAGTATAGCTTCTGATACCTTTATATTTGATGCATCAATATTTGTGCCACTGCTCGGTTCAAACATATTTATTTCATCATCTTCATTTCTGTTAAAGCCTTCTTTATGAATATCATTCATATTTTTTGCAAAGGTCTTTGCAAAATCATTTAATCTTTTCATATAAAAAGGTACTCCCCTATATTCCTGGTTTACTCCATCACCATCGCGTACATCTATAAGTCCTTTGAGCGTCCCTGACTTTAATTCTAGTTTGTTTCCATTTTCCCATTCTAATTGATATAATTTTTCTTCACTGTTTAATGGGTTTCCTATAGTTGGTGCTGGATATTTTAATTTGTTTGACACTTCACCATCTACTAGTGCTACTCCACCTATTGATACTTTGAATCTACCATTGGTCTCTGACGCATTTATATTTGCTATCTCTGATAATTCATCTACCAATAAATCCCTACTATCCCTGAGATCATTTGCACTTGATCCATTTAGTTCTATTAGGTATATTTCTTTGTTAAGTCCTGATATCCTATCTGAATAAGAATTTATCTTCTTTATATTTGTGCCTACTTCAAAGTTGATTTCATTTTGTGTAGATTTTAAATTTTCTGCTGTTGAATTTATATATTTAGTCAGTGAAATCATCTTTTCACGAACGAGTGCTCTATTTGCATCATCGCCTGGATTTGTTGAAAGTGACTCTAGGGATGTGAAAAATTCATCTAAATTTTTCCTTATACTAGAATCTGATGGTTCATTAAAAACATGTGATATTTCTGTAAGTGCTTCTTCTTTTATATTCCACTCTCCTACTGGAGCATTTTCTCCCCAGTATTTGAAGTCTAAATATGAATCACGCACCCTATTTACTTCAGTAATATTTGTACCTGTACCTAAAAATCCGAGTCCAGCTATATTGTGTGGATTGTTGGATTCTTGTGTGTTTTGCTGCCTACTATATCCCTTTGTATTTACATTTGATATATTGTGATTTGTTGTATATAGATTTTTTTGACTTGCAAGAAGTCCTGATACTGCTGTATTAAACCCTATCCATCCACTCATTTATCTTCGCTCCTTTAATTTCCTACTCTACCCATTCTGTTTACCACATTGTCTATCATTTCATCTATTGCATTTACAAGCCTACTATTTGCTGTGTATGAATGTTGAAATTTAAGCATATTAGTCATTTCTTCATCCATTGATACTCCTGATATGGCTGATTTTTGTCCCTGTATATTTAAAATTATGGTACCATGAGTTTTATTCATTATATTTGCTTTATTTGCTTCTACTCCCATGTCTGCTATAATGGACCTGTAATAGTTATCTGGAGTAATACTCAAATTGTGTTGCTGACCATCATCCTTATCTGAATTTGTATCTGAAAAAAGATTACTATCCCTTATATCCCTTATTGCCTTAGCTATAGTTCCATCTCCTCTTTCTCCTGTTCCTGATGCAGCTATATTGTTTAAGGTATCTAAATTATCATTTAATTTTATATTGCCTGCAGTTATCTCACCTGATTCTCCACTTCCTACAAAGAATTTTCCTGCTGGATCTCCTGTAAGTGTTTTACCACCCTCATGGATTGCATTTACTTTGTCTGCAATTCCCTTTACAAAATTATCTAATCTATTTATAAGGCTAGGTATGACTTCTGTGTATTTTTCATCTGTAGAATCAAAACCTCCTCGCCCTTCTATTATTCCCTTTAGATATCCACCCTTTATTTCTACCTTGGTTTCATTCATATCCTTCCACTCTATTTGAAAGAATGAATTCTTATCTGCTTTTGCTTGCATCTCTCTTGAATCTTCTCCACTTACAAGCATGACTCCACCTACATATACATCAACTGATCCATTTTGATTTTCTACTGATTTTATATTTATATCTTCTGATAATCTATCTATTAGTGCATTTCTTTTATCGCGAAGATCATTTGCCTTGACTCCTGATGCTTCATTTAATGTGATAGTAGAATTTAGTTTTGCTATATCTTTTGCCATATTATTTATTTCATTTACTTTATTTGATATATCCTTGTTCAAATTTACTCTAAGGGAATTTAATTGATTGGATGTATGATTTACTGTTTCTACAAAGGCTATAGCGCGTTCTCTAACCATTCCTCTTATTGTAAGATTTTCTGGATCTTTTCCGAGTTCATCGAAACTATTCCATAGTTCATTCATCACTTCACCAAGTCCTGAACCACCTGGTTCATTCATTATCTCTTCTACTTGTGAAAATATATCGGTTCGAGCCTGCCAATATCCTGTGCTTTCTGCTTCAGACCTATAGCGCTCGTCTAAAAACCTATCTCTAATTTGTCTTATATTTGCTACATTTACTCCAGTTCCTATAGAGCCCTTTACTCCTACCATATCCTGATAATGCCCATCTGATTGAATGACATCTTGTCTTACATAGTTGGGGTTTGTGCTATTTGATATATTATGACTTACTGTATCTAATGCCTTTTTGTTTACATATAATCCTGATATTGCTGTTGATAATCCTTGAAACAAAATAATTACCCCTTTCTATGCCTTTTGATTGAACAATGATATATTTTCAGATTTTGCCTTTCCTTTTCCATAGGTCAAATTGTTATCCCTGTTTGTAAATACATTTATATTCAAATCTATATAATCAAGTGAATCCTTTATTAATGTGCCATTTAATTCATTTTTATTTTTAACCTCATCTAGTAATTTGATTAACTTTTCTCTTGAATTTGAAAGTCTTTCTTTTTCTTTTCCCTGTAAGATATCTATGATTTCTTTTATATTTATGTCCTTTTTTAATCCCTCTTTATGAGCAATATTAAAAATAACTTTTTCACGTAATGTTTCAAATTTAGATAATTTTTCTATTATAGAATATTCTTCCTTTGTTATATTATCTAATGCTTTTAAATCTCCCGATATTAATATATCTGTTTTTTCTTGTAATTTTTTAAGTAACTCGCTATATACATCTATTTCTTCATTTAATACTTTTATAAGTATATCTATTAGTTCTTTCATATAATCACCTATAGGCCTTTTCTACTATTGATATCTTCTAATATCTTCTTTGCTACCAGTTTTGAATCTATATTATAGTTTCCATTTTTCATTTGAGTTTTTATTTCTTTTATTTTTTCTTCTCTAATATCAGGTGAGTTTTTTGCTAGTTTTATAGCCTTTTGTATCATCTTGGCTTCATCTGATATAGTGAATTCATCTTTTTTATCTGATTTTATTTTTTGATCTGACTTTATGCTGTTGTTCTTATATGCATTTTGGATTTTATTTATATTTCCATTATTAAATATTTTCATAAAAAACACCTCACTTTTGCCTTTCTATATATACTATCGGCAATAGTGAGGTGAAACTTTAGCTATAGTGTAAATTATCTTCTATTTTTTACATTTAATTTGTTTGCATTTCTATATCTTTGTTCTTCTTCCTTTTTCAACTTATCTTCTCTTAATACTCCCTTTAATTCCATATCCATTTCATTTATACATTTATCACAAAATCTACCTGATGATATAGGCTTTTCACATCTTTCACAATCTAATATGAGATTGCTTCCTTCTTTGATTTCAAGTTTTCCCTGCCTTAAAAATTCTAATATTTTCTTTTTAGGCACCTCTGTTGCTTGAGATACCTTGTTTATATCAGCATTTGAATTATCATAGATATATTCTCTCACCTTTTGATACATATCATTTTCTTCATTTCTACAAGCGTAGCAATTATCAAATCCATCATAGCTATATATCTTTCCACATTTCTTACAGTTTTTTATATTCATATACATTCACCCCTTTAATCATCTCTGCCACTTGCTATTGTTATCAAATATGTTTTTTTGGCGCCCTTGTCCATTATATTTCTCTTTGCTTCATTATATGTTGCTCCTGTTGTCATGATATCATCTACTATAAGTACACTTTTACCTTCAAATACATTTGTTTTTATGCTAAAGGCTCCTTTTATGTTTTCTCGCCTTAAAGCTTTTGATAGGCCTGATTGAGATTTGGTTTTTTTGTGTTTTATCAAATTTTTCGTGTCCATCTCTATATTTAGTTTTTCTGATAGATATTTAGCTAAAAGTTCTGATTGATTAAATCCTCTTTTGGCTTTTTTCCTCTTTGACATTGGTATTGGCACTATCAAATCTATTTCTATACCTTTTCTTTTCTCTAATTCTTCAAGGACAATAGGTCCTAGCATTTTATATAGGTAGGGATTTTTACTATATTTATATGAAAATATGATTTCGCGTATTTTATCATTATACTTTAAAGGACATATTATATGATCTTCTATTTGATGGTCTATAAATTCTAATTTACTTTTGCATTCACTACACAGATGATTTTTAATCGATTCATCAAATTCATTGCATATGAAACATATGTTTTTTTCTGGATAAATCAAGTCTATTATTTTTTTAAAAATTTTCATATTTAGTCCCTCATATATATATTAAATATATCCTTTAATCGCTTTGAAAGTCCTGAATATCTTGTTGTTATCCTGTTGTTACTTATCATATTTCCCAGGAATTTTTCCATTCCTACTAGTACTACTAGCTCCTTTGCCCTAGTTATTCCTGTATATAATAAGTTCCTTGTAAGTAGCATAGGTGGCCCCCACATTACTGGAATTATAACTACTGGAAATTCAGAGCCTTGAGATTTGTGAATTGTTGTGGCATAGGAAAGTCTTAGTTCATCAAGCCCAGAAAAGGGATATACTACAAGTCTATCATCATCAAACTTTACTGTGAGTTCTGATTCTTCATTGTCAATTTTCTCTATAATCCCTACATCACCATTGAATACTCCCTTGCCTTTTTCTTCCACCTTGTTATTTTCCCTTATTTCCCATTCCATATTATAGTTGTTTTTTATCTGCATTACCTTATCGCCTACCCTAAATATAGTATCGGCTATTTTTCTCTCAGCTTTAATTTTTGATTTAGGATTTAATCTCTCTTGAATTTTTGTATTTAATGCATTTACTCCTGCATCTCCTTTTTTCATGGGAGATAATATTTGAATATCACGTATGGGATCATAGCCATTAAATTTCCTCAGTCTAGTGTGAACTAGTTCTAGTATTGTATCTACTATTTGCTCTGGATCATTTTTTCTAAGGAAGAAGAAATCCTTATCTTTTTTATTTAAATATGGATATTCTCCACTATTTATTCTATGGGCATTTACTACTATCATGCTTTCTTTGGCTTGTCTAAAAATTTCATCTAATTCTACTACCTTTATTAATTTTGAATCTATTATATCCTTTAATACATTTCCTGCTCCTACTGATGGCAGCTGATCTACATCTCCTACTAGTATGAGCCTGGTTCCAGCCATTATTGCCTTTAGTAAATGATTCATAAGCAATATATCTACCATTGATACTTCATCTATTATAACTACATCACTTTCCATAGGTGTTCCATCATCTACACCAAAGGCCATTCCTATTTCTTCATCTATAAAGGAATATTCAAGCAATCTATGGATGGTTTTAGCTTCTCTGCCTGTTGCTTCAGCCATTCTCTTTGCAGCTCGTCCTGTTGGTGCTCCAAGTGTCACCTTTAAATCTTCTTTTTCAAATATCTTTATTATGGTGTTTATAGTTGTGGTCTTTCCTGTACCAGGCCCTCCTGTTACTACAAGCACTCCATTTTTGATGGATTCTTCTATTGCTTCTTTTTGTCTATTTGCAAGTTTAATTTCATTTTCTTTTTCTATTTGCTCTATTTCTTTTTTTGCATTTATATTTAATTCCTTTAATTCTACATTTGAAAGTTCTATCAATCTTTTGCTCACATTTGCTTCTGCTGTGAAAAATGCTAGTGAATATACTACTATCTCTCCATCTATATTTTCAAGTTTTATATCATTATCCAAAGTCATTTGCCTTATGCCATTGTCAATGCTCACTTCATCTATTGCAAGCACTTCCTTTGCCTTGTTTATGAGCATATCTTTTGGAATATAGGTGTGTCCCCCAGCTGATGATTTTAATAGGGCAAATTTTATACCTGCCCTTATTCTATATACTGAGTCATGTTCTATGCCCATTTCCATTGCTATTTTATCTGCCATTTTAAATCCTATGCCAAATACTTCTTCTGATAATCTATATGGATTTTCTTTTATCTTTTGTATGGTTTTATTTCCATATTTTTTATATATTTTTATGCCAAACTTTGAACTTACTGAGTATTGTTGTAAGAAGAGCATTACATCCCTTAGCTCTCTTTGTTCACTAAATGATTCTGCTATTTTTTTTACCTTTTTACTTCCTATGCCTTCTACTTCCTTTAATTTTTGTGGATCATATTGAAGTATATCTAAACTATTTTCTCCAAATCTTTCTACTATTTTTTCTGCTGTTTTAGGTCCAATTCCTAATATTAGTCCAGATGATAGATAATTTATTATTCCATTTAAGGTGGCTGGTACAACTGGTGCATAAGACTCTACTTTTAGCTGCTGACCAAATGTAGCATGGTTTTCCCAGTTTCCTTCTACCTTTATGGTTTCACCTATATTTATTATTGGGATATATCCTACTATGGTAACTACATCATCTTCTGTTTCAAGTATAGCTACGACATATCCATTTGTATCATTTTTAAATATTATCTCTTCTACTGAACCACTAATTGAAATCACTTATAATACCTCCAAGAATTAATACTAAGTTATATATGTTACTTTTCTAATTATATCACACTAAAGCCTTCTTTTTATATCTACTATTTCTTTTATTATGAGTGCTATATCTTCTTTTGTGGCTGGAAGGGAGTACTTTGCATGATCTTCACATATTTGATCATTCATCTTTTCTATGTATAGGTTTTTTACAAGTTTTCCTTCATTTATATGCTTTATAACTGTTGATTTGGTGTTCATTACCTTGGTCTTTGATTTTAATGTTTTTATATATACTTCCTTTCTCTTTTCTATTACATCATCAATATATTTCAGATTAAAATATCCTACTGAGCCATCATTTTTTGATATGGGTTTTCTAAGTTTTATTGGTATAAATATATCTCTTTTTGTAAGTGGTATTGGTACCATGTTTTTACTTTCTATAATTTTTCCATATTCATCTCTTAATTTTCTCAAATCCAAACTATAATATCCTGCTATATTTTTCATGACCCTGTTTACCCTTGAATATATGAAAATATCTTCGCTGTCTTCTAAAATTATTCTTGTAGAATTCCCCTGGATGTCTAAATAAACTGGTAGTATAGCAATTATTTTGTTTATTTGCATTTTTTCTAAATTTTTCATGACTCTATTCCTCCTATTAAATTTATTATACATCGAACAAACATTCGTGTAAATAGTATTTCTTATTTTTGTATAAATATTTTTAATATAGGGACAATAATACTAAGACAGATTATAAGGAGTGTTTTATATTAAAAATACTTTGATGATATTATTGTTCTTTTTATTATTAATTTTAATTGCATTTTCTGGATTTGTAATAGGAGCAAAAAATACTGAAGGGATATACAAAAAAGAGGAAGCCATCAGGCTTCCTCTCCTAGGTTTGATATTATTGCTTTTGTGAGTTTATTTATACTAGAAGTGATATCAGTTAATTTACTTTCTATTCTAACTAGAAGAAATATTGATACTACTATAGGAAAACCCAAATTAGCAATTTGTGTGAATATGATTTCCATTTTATCCTCCTTTCCTTATTTTAAAAAAGGATAGGCTGTGCCTACCCTTTTATCTTAAACTTCTAATTCTTCTACTTGTGTTGTGATTATTCTAGCTCCAGATATTGTTTTTAAATCCCCTCCTGAAGTTTTGAATATATTTTTTTCAATCAAAGCATTCATTGCCTCTGTTATTTCAAGTTCTGTCAGATCTTCCCTTGGTTCATCCACTGATATTCTACTAATTCTATCCATTTGATTTTTAAATATAAGCTCTAGTTTTTTACTCATCTTTTCACCTCCATTTTAAATTTCTAATCAACTATGCCATTTCTATTTCTTTTTCATCAATTCTCTTTACAGCTACTAATGGTAATTGCTGTAAACCTGTAAATACTAGCATGCTGTCATAGATATTTTCATCACTTGAATCAACTTTGACTTGAGATAGAGTTTTAGACTTTAAGATATCCTTACCATATTCATCCAAACCATTTTGAAGCTCTAATTTAACTTTTGATGAGTTTATTTTTGAATTTACTGCCATCATTATCACCTCCTTCTCCCTACACTTTAAATATAGAAGGAAGATCAAAAATGTACTATATTAATTTTTTTAATTTTTCTATGGCATTTACTTTTGTGTTTATAATAGTCCTATAGGTAACTCCTAATCGCTTTGAAATATCGGATACACTTAACTCTTCTAGATAATAGAGTATTATAACTTCTTTTTGTCTTTTTGATAGTTTTTCTATTTTTTCTATCAATTGTTCATTTAATTCCTTTAATATATATTCATTTTCTAAATCCACATCTGCTTCTAATAAATCAAGTAGACTTATGTCACCACTATCACCCATATTTTTATCAAGTGAACTAGTGTATTTTTTTGCCTTTAACCTATCTAAATAATGATATCTTAATATAGTCTTTAAATATCCAGAAAAATAAACATTTCTACCACTATCAAATTTATCTATTCCCTTTAATATAACTTCATAGCCTTCAGATATTAAATCATCTACTTCATTTGCATCAAAATAATATTTCTTCATTTGTGAAAGTATGAGTGGCTTGTACTTTTCTAATATTATAGATTTTGCTTTCCTTTCTCCTGATTTTGCCCTTACTAGTAATTCATCAATTTCCTTATACATTTTCTACCTCTTATTGACCTGTGCACGAGTCCTTATTACCGGTTAAATAGATAATATATTCTTTTGATTAGCTTTACGAATCGTGACTTGATCAAAGTCTAGGCAAATAAAAGAAGCCCACAAGAGAACTCATGTTCTCAAGCAGGCTTTTAGGGGATTTCTATTTAAACTTACATGAATCTTAAATATTTCTTATATTTTCTATGACTATATCATAGTCATTTTCTAAGACTCTTATCATGTCTATAATTTCCTGATTTTCATGATCAATAAAAAGTGTAATGGGGCTAAATTGATTTTTTATGTTTAAAAGTATAAATTCCAAATCTCTATCATCTTCTATAAGTAGTTTTATAGGGCGAGATTTTTTTGGTATATTAAAACCTATATAGACATTTTTCAAAAATTCTAATACCCCATATATAAAAAAGACATAAATAAAGACATATAATATATAAATAACCATTTTCTCACCTCTACAATGATACTTGGTTTCTAATATATTATATGTCTTAGCTTTAATTTTGGTTACTTATTTTAATTCTTTTTTTAATATTTCTACCTTATCTAGCTTTTCCCATGGTAAATCTATATCGGTCCTACCAAAATGACCATAGGCTGCAACTTCTTTATAGATTGGTCTTTGTAAATCCAAATCCCTTATAATAGCTGCAGGACGAAGATCAAAGTTCTTTCTTATTAACTTTTCTATTTTTTCTTCATCTATTTTTCCAGTGCCAAAAGTATCTACCATAATAGATACAGGCTCAGCTACTCCTATTGCATATGCAAGTTGTACTTCACATTTGTTTGCAAGTCCTGATGCTACGATATTTTTAGCTACATATCTTGCTGCATATGATGCTGATCTATCTACCTTTGTAGGATCCTTTCCTGAAAATGCTCCACCACCATGGCGTGAATATCCTCCATAAGTATCTACTATTATCTTTCTACCAGTAAGACCAGTATCTCCTTGAGGTCCCCCTATTACAAATCTACCTGTTGGATTGATATAGTATTTAGTTTCATTATCCAATAATTCTGCTGGTACTATTTCCCTTATTACAAATTCCCTCAAATCTCTTTCAATAGTTTTCATGTCTATATCTGGATGATGTTGAGTTGAGATTACTATAGTATCAACCTTTACTGGCTTATCACCTAAGTATTCTACAGTAACTTGCGTCTTTCCATCTGGACGAAGATAATCAAGTCTTCCACTTTTTCTAACTTCAGATAATCTTCTAGCTAGTTTATGTGCAAGTGAAATAGGAAGTGGCATAAGTTCCTCTGTTTCATCACAAGCAAATCCAAACATAATACCTTGATCTCCTGCACCAGTATCTGGAAGGTCAGTATCATTTCCACCTGTCCTCTTTTCTAAAGATTCATTTACACCCATAGCAATATCAGGTGATTGCTCATCAATAGCAGTAAGTACAGAACATGTTTCAGCATCAAAGCCGTATTTTGCACGAGTATATCCTATTTCTTCAATTGTCTTTCTGACTACCTTTGGAATATCTACATAAGTAGTTGTAGTTATTTCACCAGCCACAAGTACAAGCCCAGTAGTAACAGTAGTTTCACATGCAACTCTTGCATGTGGATCATCTTTTAATATTTCATCTAATATTGAATCAGATATTTGGTCACACATTTTATCAGGATGTCCTTCAGTAACGGACTCTGATGTAAATAGCCATTTTCTCATTTTTTTCTCCTCCTATTAAAAAAACCTCTTGAACCACCCCTGAATGAATTCAGAGGATTCTGTTAGAAACCTCAAAATCATTACTTAAGCTTGCTGTTTCACCGACTTCTGCCTAATAATTAGGTCTTACATAGTCTCCTTAAGAGATTGAGCTAATGGAACTCTTCTCTGACAGCCTTTTACATCCCCAGTCCGGGAGGGATGTGTTACATATCCAAATTAAGCTGTAAGTAACCTAATTCCTTCTTCTAATATATTTATTGCAGCATTCTCATCCCTATCTAATTCTGTCTTACAGTTAGGACAAATCCATTTCCTATCTGACAAAGTAAGCATGGTATTTTTCTTTTTACAACAAGAGCAAGTCTTGCTTGAAGGATAGAACCTATCTATTAATATAACTGTTTTATTATGCCATCTTGCCTTATACTTTAGAAACGTCTTAAAATAACCCCAGCCCACATCATTAATTTGTTTGGATAATTTCTTGTTTTTAAACATTCCACATACATTTAAGTCTTCTAAAACAATAACTTGGTTTTCGTTTATTATCTTAGTCGATAACTTATGTAAGAAGTCTTTTCTACAATTTGCTATCTTTCTATGCATCTTTGATATTTTAATTAATGTTTCATTATAGCTCTTCGAGCTTTTTTGTTGTCGCGCTAATTTCTTATTTAGTTTTCTTAGTTTATTTTGAGCTTTAATATAGATTCTAGGATTTTCTATTTTTATTCCTTCACTAGATATTGCAAAGTGTTTTATACCTAGATCGAAAGCTTTTATTTTATTATTTTCTATTAGGTTTTCTATTTCTTCTTTAGTATACTTTTCTTTAGACTTTAATTCTTTTTCTAATTTTATTTCTGTAATTATTGATACATAATAAGTCTCATCATTGTATTTAGTTATTGTAGCTCTTTTTATATCTCCTTTAATATCTTCTCTACTATTTCTATTAAACTTCACTTTTCCTAACTTGGGTAACTGAATTCTACTAGTCACAAAATCCACTTTTATATTTCCGTTTGTAATATTTGTAGTGTATGAGTGTTTCTCATTTCTCTTAGACTTAAACTTAGGATAACCCCAGTTTTTATTTCCTTTTTTAATTTCTCTAAAAAAGTTGGTATAAGCATTATTTAAATCTATTAAAGCATTGGTTAGAGCAAACTTATCTACTTCTTTTAAAAAATAATATTCTTTTTCTTTCTTTAACTTGTTACAGTCATTATTACAATCAGTAAGAGACATGCTAACTCTAGTATATTTGTATATATTTTTTCTCTCGTTTAAAAAGTAATTATACACAAATCTAACACAGCCAAAAGTTTTATTTATTTGTATTTTTTGTGTTTCATTAGGATGAATTTTAAATCTATAAGCTTTATTTAATATTTTAGATTTATTCTCATCTTTCTTTCTAAACATATTATCCCTTCTTTTTCTGAGATTCTATATATTTTTTAACCGTTTCTTCTGATATATTACCTACAGTTCCTACATAATATGATGGATTCCACATATGTCCTCCATATAACTCCTTTTTTATTTCAGGGAACTTTTTAAATAACCATCTAGCAGATACTCCTTTAAGTGCTTTTACCATATCGGGTATTGCATTATTCGGTGTTGCTTCTATAAATAAATGAACATGATCTTTGTCTGTTTCCATTTTTATAATGTCAAAATTATTATCTTTTGATATATTATAAAGAACTTCTTTTAAATATAAATCAATTTGTCCTTCTAGTATCTCTTTTCTATATTTAGTACACCAAATTAAATGATAGCCTATCTGGTATACACTATTACGATTTGTTTTAAGTTGCATCAGGTAACCACCTTATTTATTCTTATACATATATTATATCATATTTTATGAGATAATAGTAAAAGTTTTTATAAAAAACAAAAAAATTGCTCTAACTCCTGTTTGAAAACAGAAGAATGCGAGCAATGTTTAATCTTCAAAAAGAAGAGGCATATATTTGCTATATGTTTTCCTCATCTTCCAAAGTCTAAACTTTGTAGGAATTAGCACCGTTTTATCGGTTGCCGGGTTTCATAGGGCCTCTCCCTCCACCACTCTTGATAAGGTATCAAGAATTATTCAGTTGATACATAAATATTAACATAAGAATAATTATTAGTCAATAACTTTACTCAAGTACCATTACTCCCACTGAACTTAATAAATACATTATAAATCCTGCTGTAACTACTCCTGCTACTATTGTGGGAAAGGCAAATTTAAATCTCATATTAAAAAGTGTTGCAGCAAGAGATCCAGTATAAGCTCCCGTTGTAGGAAGAGGTATTGCTACCAGTAAATATAAGCCTAATAAGGTATATTTCTTCATTTTCTTACTTCTTCTAAGGGTTCTATTTTCTAACCAATTTATCATTTTATCAAACTTTTTAAACTTCCTTAGAAAGGTAAATATTGGTCTAAGTAATAATAATAAAAATGGCACTGGTAAGATATTTCCAAATATTGATAATATAGTGCTTTGGATGGGAGTAAAACCCAGACTAATTCCAAGAGGTATAGCTCCCCTCAGTTCAAATATAGGAGTAGCTCCTACTATTACAACTGCTAATTCGCTTTTAAGTAATTCAATAAATTCCAACATAATATTCTCCTTCAAACTTTAATCTCTATTATTATACATTATATATATGTTGTTTTAAAGTATTTTAATGATATATTAAGAAAATCTTAAGAATATAGAGCAAATTATATCTTTTTCAGTCCAAATAAGCTTTTTTCAAGTTTTTTAAGCCTTTTCAAATTGATAAAAATTTACTATAATAAGGTAGTAGTCAGTTAGCGGGGTGTAGCGCAGTTTGGTAGCGCATCTGGTTTGGGACCAGAGGGCCGCGGGTTCAAATCCTGCCACCCCGACCATAGGAAAAGGATAAATCATATGATTTATCCTTTTTTATTTTTCTTGTTTTTTATTTTCATTATGATATAAGCTTATTAGCTCGTCCAAATCTTGACTTAATTTCAAAATTATTTCTCTATTTTGGTTATTAAGTATGGCCTTGTGAAGTTTCTTTCTTAACATTTCTATTTCCTCATTTAACCAATTCTTGTTCTTTTTACTACTAAGTGATAAAGCCATATAAGCCCCCCTTTAGATTTTCATTGTATAAATATATTTATACCATCCCATTTTTCTCTATTTTATTGATACCCATTTTTATAGATTTAAACTATGCTTATTATTACAACTCGGTTACAATTTATCCCTCAATTTATATTTAAAGTATATATTCCTTTATTAAGGAAATAATTATATATAGATTGGAGGAATGTATTTATGAAAATAAAAAGAACTTTTTATATCTTTATCATATTATTTCTTACATTTATTTCTGTTTATTTGATTATCTATGATAAAAAAGAATTAGCTAAAAATAATAATATTTATTACAAACAAATACACACAATAAAATTACCAGAAGAACTTAAGGAAGTTAAACCAGAAGAAATAAATGAAAAAAATAATGACCATACAAAAGAAATAAGAACAGTTGAAGAAAATAAAAAACAAAACTCAACCATTAAATCAGAAGTTTTTTCTAATCAAATCATGGCAAAAAAACATGCAATATTATCTAACATAGAAATTAATACTAATTATGATGAAGACACTCAAAGGTTTCTCATATATGAATTAAATGAAGGCATAAAAAGAGCAAAATTAGATCAATTTGAAAAAAGACTATCTAGTAATAATATAAAGGATTTAAATATAGATCAAGTAAAATCAAATTTATCTAAAGAAGATAAGGCAAAACTTAGTAAAATAATAGACAAATTGGGAACTCTAAATGGATTAAAATTAATAAAAATATTAGATAATGGAATAACTTCTGATGAGCAAAAGGAAATCCATGATTTACTTAAAGATAAATTAAAAGAAGAAGAGATAATATCTTTAAATGATATATTAGGTGATTTCACAAAATAAGAGGGACTAATAGTCCCTTAATAATATGCTTTTTCTTCTATTAAAACTTCTTTTATATTCTTTATTTTACTAAGTATTTCTCTATTTTTATTTGTATTTCTAGTTTTAATTATTATAGGTATTTCATGTATTTTATCATACATATTGTTTAAAGTATCTTGAAGCACAAGATAATCTATATCAAATGTAATATTTATGAGTTCTATATAATCAATTATATTTTTAAATTCTTCATTAAATTTTAATTTTTTTCTACATGTGAATTTGTAAAATTTATTAATATCAAGTGATAATCTTACTGTTTTAGAATCAATCATTTCTTTTATTGCTTTTTCATCTTCAAATAAACTATAATCTTCTATGTGAATAAGTATAGGTGTCTGATATTTGATTGAAAGATTATCTAAATCAACTATGGTTTTATCTAAAAGTGATAAATCAATATCATTTGATAGATTAGGTTTTAGATTTACTACTAGATGTTCAGTTGGAAAAGATTTAGACATCTTTAAATTTAATTCTAATATTTCCATAGTAGCATCTCTTAGCCTTTTCTCATTACTTAAGAAAAAAACCATATTAGGATTATTTTGATTAAATACAGGGAATAAACAGCTTATTTTCAGAGACCTTTCCTTACACATCTTTAAAAGAGAAGTTATATCTTTAGCACCAGAAAATTTATTTGAAATTTGTATCCAGCTTATATTATTTTGTATAGCAAAGTTTAAGTCCATTTCATCTACAGATATTCCCAGATGTTTATTCATAAATTTCACTCCTCTTGCATCACACTATATATTATGCCTTTGTTTGCAATTTTGCTAAAATATATTTAATTTATATTATATACCCTTTTAATAGATATTGTATACAGTATTTACAAGATTATATATATTTTCATTTTACAAATTTCGACTTTTTAATGTTTTTTATCTGGTTTTATGGTATTATTATTTTATCCAGCAATAATCATTCTATTCTATATGGGGGCAAAATATGAAGAAAAAGATTGTTTTAATTTTAATACTATTATCTGTTACATTTACTTTTGCTTGTAAAAAAGATCAAAAAGAAGTTACAGAAAAAAATGATGATATAGACCAAGAAGAAGTAATTGAGGAAGAAGCAGAAGAAGAAAAAGTCAATCCATTATTTGACACTTCTAATCTAGTGCCAGTAAACAGTAAAATATTTCTAAATAATAAACCTTTAGACTTTAGCAATACCATATCACAAGGGCCCTTATCTAATACTTCAGGAAATGTATTAGTCCCTTTTAATAAGGCATATGAACTTTTAGGTTTTGATGTAGAAAAAAATGAAAGTGATGAAGATTTAACCTTGTCTGCAAAATATGGAAAGATCAAAGTATATATATCCATAAATATAGATAAAAACGTCAAATCTATCTCAATTAATAATCAGGATTTAAGTGGCAATGATATTTCTGTTTACATACTTGAAAATAAAGATAATGATTCAGAGCTTTTAATTCCACTTGAATTCATAGCACAATCAATTGATAGTAATATATTTAAAGGCAATGAAAAAAATTCCTTAGTTTTAAATTTCAAAGAAGATGTAGAAGAAAAAAAAGATCAAGCTATAGTTAAAGAAGAGAAAGAATTTAGTCCTGTATTTAGCAATATAGGAGTTGAAATTGGGGATTCACTTGATAAGGCAAAGGAAAAGTTTGGGGAAATAGGAGATAGCGGAGGCTATCAAGGATCTGATTATTATTCTTTTGATCACATAACAATATTTACAGATATAGGAACAAAAAATATAGTTTCTATAGGTTTGCCTGATTCTACTTATTCTGTAGATGGCATAAAGGCTGGAGATAATATTAAAAAGGTTTTTGATAAATATGGCAAGAAAGAAATAGAAGAAGATCCTGATGAAGAGCTATTTGCTGTAATGTATGATGATATTCATGGATATAAAATAAAATATTCCTTAAATGATAACAAGGAAACAATAGGTTTTATAAATATATATGAAGAATAAAAACAAGGGCTGAGCCCTTGTTTTTATTTTATTTATTATTGGTTCCCCATATTAGTTAAATCTTGAATTTCTACATCCTTTGGGATTTCAAATATAGAATCTTTAAATGGACCTTTTTTGAAATCTATTACTCTCATTTTATTTATCAAATTACCATCTTCATATGTTTCAGCTTTAAGTGGAAATCCATTCTCTTTTGATAACCACAATCTAGAATTAAAATTATCAACTTTATATTCCACAACTTTTACCTTTTGACCTTCATAATTTTCATCACCTATTATTGTCATGTTTTCAACATCTAAATCATACATATAATCTTTAAGAAGCTTTCCTTTATCTTCTTCAAGTTCTCTTTCAATAGATGATTTTATTGCCATATTTTGATTAGGATAATAGATATATTGTTCCTTCTCATCTTCATCTGATATAACTATTATACTTTCTTCTTCTTCTAAATTCATTTCAGTTCTAGTTTTATTTCCAGAATTCCACATTTTCATTGTTGCTACTTCGCCTTCAGATTCAGATTCATATTCATAATAATATTCATCTACTCCTTGTGATTTAGATAAAATTGAATCTATATCACTATCGTCGTTGTTATCACTTGTCTCTTCATTATCTAAGTCAGGTTCTGGTTCTACATCTGGGTCATTTTCATCTTCTATTATGTCTTCTTCTACATTACTGTCATTTCCATCTTCACTGTCAGTATCATTTGCGCACCCTGCTATTACTAGTAAAAATGAAAGCAATATTATAAAAAGTACTAATAACTTTTTCATGGTATGCCTCCTCCCAATATATTATATTAAGTTTTATTAATATATATTTACCCTTCAATTCTTTTTTAACACAAAAAAGCTGTAATTCAATTGAATTACAGCTTTTTAATATCTTATTTCATCTCATATATATTTGGTCTTCTATGTTTGAGTAAGGGTAATTCACCTCTAACCTTTGTAATATAATCTTTATCCAAATTAGAATAAAGTATTCCTTCTTCAATTTGAAGCTCATCTTGAATATTTCCCCAGGGGCTAGCTACTAAAGAATGTCCATATGCCCTATAGCTGCTATCTTCATTTCTTGATTGAGAACATAGCAAGGTATATACTTGATTGTCAAGTGCACGTGCGCGAGCTGATAAATGCCAATGAGCAGGTCCTGTAGTCATATTAAAAGCAGCAGGTACTATAATAGCATCCACTCCTTTAAGAGCTAAATTCATAGATAAATCTGGAAACCTTATATCATAGCATACAATAAGGCCAAATTTCATATCTCCTACTTGAAAGGTAGTTAGATCTTCGCCGGCAGTTAATGTGTCCGACTCTTTAAATTTAGCCCCACCTTCAACATCAATGTCAAATAAATGGATTTTCCTATGTTTGGCTATTAAATCACCTTTTTTAGAAAAGACATATGAAGTATTATAAATATGTTCACATTCTCTTTCAGGAATAGAACCACCTACTATCACTAGATTCAGTTCTTTAGCAAGATTTTTCAAAACATCTGTGCTTTCTCCAGGGTATTCTTCAGCAAACTTTTCAAAATAACTATTATTATATGGAGTGTTGAACATTTCTGGAAGAATTACTAATTCAGCACCATTTCTTGCAGCTTCTTTTATATGCTTTTTGGCTTTCTTTAAGTTTAGAGACTTTTGATCTTGAACTTTCATTTGAATTAAAGCTATTTTCATTTCCGCTTTACCTCCTTTTGAGACATGGGGACGGTTCTCGTGTCCCATTATTGTATCAATTAATTTATTAGTATATAATTAAATTATAACATAAATACATATTCTAGAAAGGGGTTTACCATGAAAGTTAAGTTAATAGAACCATTAAATGTTTCAAAAAAATTGATTGAAGAATTATCAAAACCTATAAAAGATATGGGCCATGAATTTGTCTATTATGATGAAAAAACTACAGAAACAGATGAACTGATTGAAAGAAGTAAGGATGCTGATATAGTTATGATAGCAAACAATCCTTATCCTGCTGAAGTAGTAAGTGAAATGGATGATTTAAAATTGATAAATGTAGCTTTTACTGGAGTTGATCATGTAGCAGTTGATGAAGCTAAAAAAAAGGATATAAAAATTGCTAATGCAGCTGGATATTCAGATACATCAGTTTCTGAACTTGTAATAGGTCTTACATTAGAATTATATAGACAAATGGGTATTTCACACCCTGGAAAAGGAATGGAGATAAAGGATAAGACTGTAGGTATAATAGGTACTGGAAAAATAGGGATTAGAACAGCAAAACTTTTTCATGCATTTGGTGCAAATTTAATAGCTTATAATAGAACAGAAAAAGATGAAGCTAAAGAAATGGGTATAAGCTATGTTGAATTAGACGAACTTCTAGCAAAAAGTGATATCATTTCCATACATTTACCACTTAATAATAATACAAGAGATTTTTTAAATAAGGAAAAATTAGAAAAAATAAACAAGGATGCAATACTTATAAATTGTGCAAGAGGTCCTATTATAGATAACAAGGCCCTAGCTGATTTATTAAATGATGGAAAAATATCAGGAGCTGGAATAGATGTATTTGATATGGAGCCACCTCTTCCAAAAGATTATCCTCTTTTATATGCTCAAAATGCAATTTTGACTCCTCATATAGCATATTTAACTGAAGAATCTATGATAAGACGAGCTGAAATAGCATTTGATAACACGATCTCATTCTTAAAAGATGAACCTAAAAATTTAATAAATTAAAAATGAGAGCTTAACAAATACATATTTGTTAAGCTCTATTGTTTATAATATATGATTCTATATTTTTCAAAAGATTTTTAGCTTTCTGCATGGTTTTTTTCTTATTGAAAAAATTAGCTATTTTAAAATTTAAAGCTTTGATCATGTCAGGTGCTATATACTTTTCCCTATATATTACCTTTATTTTTTCATCACTCAAACTATTTACATCATATTCAATAATGTTTTCACCTTGTTTACTTTCATATCTTGCCTTATATTTTTTATAAAGGTTAAATTCTACTAAACTTATCTTTATTTCACCTAATTCCCCAACTCTTGTCTTTAGTATCTTTTCATATTTAAAGCCTTCAACTATATCTTCTTTTGATAAATCCTTACCAGTACTTTCCTTTACATCTTTTATGACAGAATTATATAGAAAATCAAAGAATTCTTCCTTACTTACTTGTAAATCCAAACTTACTTTCACATCATCACTCCTATATGATTTGTATATATTACTTTTATAATATCATATTTAAAATAATAAAAAAGCAAATAAATGCCTAGGAGTAAAATTCCAATTGGAATTCTATCCTAAGCATTTTATTTAAACAATACTATTTGAAAGTTTCTATTCTATTTCCAAATATTGACTAACATGAAACTACATCATTTCTTTTACTGTTTTAACTACATTTGATACACTAAATCCGAATTCTTCCATCAGTTTTTCTGCTGGTGCTGATGCTCCAAAGTGGTCTATTCCTATATTTTTTCCTTCAGAACCTGTATATTTTTGCCATCCAAAAGTAGTTCCTGCTTCTATTGAAACTCTTTTACTTATATTTTTTGGCAATACTTTTTCTTTATACTCAGCATCTTGAGCTTCAAATAATTCCCAAGATAATATACTTACAACACGAGCGTCAATATTTTCTTTTGCAAGTTCTTTTTGTGCATCCATTGCAAGTGATACTTCAGAACCTGTTGCTATTAAAATAGCATCTGGTGAATATTTCTTTTCAGGACTTACAATATATCCACCTCTATTAGCATCTTCAACACTATCAAGTACTGGTAATCCTTGACGAGTAAGAGCTATAACTGATGGTCCATCAGTATTTTTAAGTGCTTCTATCCAAGCAACTGCAGTTTCTTTTGCATCTGCTGGTCTAAATACCTTTAGATTTGGTATGGTTCTAAGTGCTGCTAATTGCTCTATAGGTTGATGAGTTGGTCCATCTTCGCCAAGTGCTATAGAATCATGAGTAAAGACATATACAACTGGTTGATTCATTAGAGCAGATAATCTTATAGCTGGTCTCATATAGTTTGAAAATATAAGGAAAGTTGCTCCAAATGTTCTAAATCCACCATGAAGTGAGATACCATTTAATATTGCTCCCATACCATGCTCACGTACTCCAAAGTTTATATTATTTCCATCTGGAGTGTCAGCTTGGAAATCTCCTGTGTTATTCATAGTAGTCTTGTTTGAACCTGCTAAATCTGCAGAACCACCAAATATATTATCCATATGTTTAGCTATTACATTGATTACCTTACCACCTGCAGCACGTGTAGCTATGTCTTTGTCAAAATTAAATAATTCACTATCATTTAATAGTTCATCTGATAGTTCTAAACTATGCCATCTATCCCATTTAGCTGCAAGTTCAGGATGTTTTTCTCTATATTTATCAAACTTTTCATTCCAATCTTGTCTTAGCTTATCTTTTTCATCAATTACTCTTCCCATATGAGTATATACATCTTCTGGAATAAAGAATGCTTCATGTTCCCAGTCCATATTTTCACGAGTAAGTTTGATCTCATCTGCCCCAAGTGGTGCACCATGAGCTACAGATTGACCTGCCTTGTTTGGAGAACCATATCCTATTGTAGTTGGAACCTTTATAAGTGTTGGTTTATCTGATTTCTTAGCCATTTCTATTAAATCTGATAATTCATCTATATCTTCACTATTTCTAGATTCTAATACTTCCCATCCATAAGCTTCAAATCTTTTACCTACATCTTCAGTAAAAGCTATGTCAGTAGTTCCATCTATAGTAATTTTGTTATCATCATATAGTACTATCAATTTAGAAAGTTTTAAATGTCCTGCAAGTGAACATGCTTCAGATGCAACACCTTCCATCATGTCTCCATCTCCAGCTACTACATAAGTGAAGTGATCTACTATATTCATATCACTAGTATTAAATTCAGCAGCAAGTCTTTTTTCAGCCATTGCCATACCCACAGCATTTGCAATACCTTGACCAAGAGGTCCTGTTGTAGTTTCAATTCCCTCAGTATGACCATACTCAGGATGCCCTGGTGTTTTAGAACCCCATTGTCTGAAATCTTTGATGTCTTCCATAGCTACATCATAACCAAATAAATGAAGTAGTGAATATTGAAGCATTGATCCATGTCCTGCTGATAGTACAAATCTATCACGATTAGCCCAAGTAGGGTCATTTTTACTTACATTTAAATGTTTAGCCCAAAGTGTATAGCTTAAAGTTGCTGTACCCATAGGAAGTCCTGGATGTCCTGAATTTGCTTTTTCTACTGCATCCATTGATAAAAATCTTATACTATTAATAACTTTTTTGTCCATTTTACTCAAAATTTTTTCCTCCTTTTATTTAAAAAACTCTCTTTTCTTATACTTCCACCCATCATTATAATCTTTATTTTAAAATATGTCTAATAATAATTATACCCTATTATAGTTAATATAATAAGTTTCATCATATAATAAAGGCCTATAGTATATTTTACTATAAGCCTTTAAATCTAATCTATCCAAATATTGCATTTACTATTAATAACTCAACTAATCCTACAAACCAAGCTATAGTTGTTGTTACTGACCAAACTCTGATTTGTTCTTTTGCTTCCTTTATTCCAAGCATTCTATTTACTACCCAGAAATAACTATCATTGAAATATGAGAACATCAATGATCCCATAGAAGCTCCAATTGCTGCAAATACTGGATTAACATTTAGTGTTGCAATAATAGGTGCAGTAATAGATGCAGCAGTAATCATTGCAACAGTACCACTACCTTGAATTAATCTTACAAGAGTTGCAATAGCAAATGGTAATAATATTGCTGGTAAGTTTGATTTTGCTATAAGTTCTGCAATATAATCTCCAGCTCCACTATCTCTTAAAACCATACCAAGAGCTCCACCACCACCAGTTACCAGTATTATAATTCCTGCTGATTTTATTCCAAGTTCCATTTTTTCCAATGTTTCTTCCCTACTAAATCTACCTGTTAAACCAAATATAGCAACTAAAAGTCCTATACCTACTGCAATAACTGGTGCTCCTAAAAATGCTATAATAGGAGCTAAATCTCCTTCATATCCTACTGTACTAGCTATAGTATTTATTAGTATAAATATTATAGGAACTAATATAGGTGCAAAGGACATGAAAGTTGAAGGTAAATCTTCACTTTCTTCTTCCAAACTAAAAGTTTCACCAAGTTTCACTTCTTCAGGAGATGATTCTATCCATGTAAGTCCATCTTCTGATGGTAGTCTGTATATTTTATTACCAATCCATTTACCATAAAGCATACCTGCAGCTGTCATAGGAATTGCAAGTATAATACCCCATAAGAGAAATGATCCTACACTTACACCAAATATCCCAGCAACCCCAACAGGTCCAGGTGTTGGTGGTACAAGTGAATGAGTTATTACAAGTCCTAAAGCTAGAGCTATTCCTAAAGATATGCCTGACTTTTTAGTTTTACGTGATATCGCTTTCACAAGGGGTGATAATATAACAAATCCAGAATCACAATAAATAGGTATAGCAACAATAAATCCTGTTAGGGCTAGTGCGATTTCCTCTCTACCCTTACCAAGTCTCTTTATAAAGGTTCTTGCCATTCTTTCTGCAGCACCACTAATTCTAAATATTTCCCCCATCATAACACCAAATCCAATTATTATACCAATACTACCAAGAGTACCTCCAAATCCCTTAGTGATTGAATCAATTATAGTATTTGGTGGCATTCCGCCTATCAAACCTGTAACTGCTGCTGTAATTATAAGAGCTAAAAATGCATGTATCTTAGTTTTCATTATTAAAAATATCAATAACGTAATACCTATAACTAAACCCAAAATCATTTGACCACCTGAAACTGCTACATCCATAATAATAATCCTCCTTTTTATAATATATTATGCCGATTTATTTCCCCCATACATATTTATAAATATGCATGGGGATTATTATATTATCTATTATATTTAGGTGCATATTCTGCAGCTAAACGAATAGCTTCTATCATACTTACTGCACTGGCTTTTCCACTTCCTGCTATATCTAGAGCTGTTCCATGGTCTACTGATGTTCTTAAAAATGGTAGATTGTTTGTGATAGATATTGTTCTTTCAAAATCAACCATCTTAGTAGCTATATGACCTTGATCATGATAAAGAGATAAAACAGCATCATAACTACCCTTTAGTGCAAAATGAAAAACTGAATCAGCTGGTACTGGTCCTACTACATCAATTCCTTCTTCTTGAGATTTCTTTATTGCAGGTGCCATTTCCTTAACCTCAGCATCCCCAAACAAACCATTCTCTCCACTATGTGGATTTAAACCAGCAACTGCAAGTTTTGGACTTTCTACTCCTAAAATATTTAGAGTATCCATGCAACGTTTTATATAATCATACAATCTTTCTTCAGTTACCATATCACAAGCTTCCTTTAAAGATACATGACGTGATAGGAAAAACACTCTTAAATTATGCACTTGAAACATTGTAAGAGGATCATGACTATCAGTTAAATCTTCTAGCATTTCAGTATGGCCTATATATTTAACTCCACCCTCTTTAAGTGATTCCTTGTTTATTGGTGTAGTAGCTATTGCTTCTACCTTTTTATCCATTGCTAATTCTACAGACTTCTTAATATATTCAAATGCAGCCTTTCCAGATTCTCCTTGAACCTTTCCAACCTTTAATTGATCAATATTTACATTTTTTAAATCAATTAAATTTAATACATTTTTCTTGTAATTTCCTTCTTCCACATTTTCAATAATATTTATTTCTAAATCTAAATCACAAAATCTCATAGCTTGCTCAAGTGTAGCCCTATCACCTATAACTACTGGCTTTGATATTTCATTTGTATTTTCATCAGCTATTGATTTCACTACTATTTCTGGTCCTATTCCAGCAGGGTCACCCATTGGTATTCCTATATATGGTCTATTCATATTCATACACTCCTTTAATTTTTATTATAATCATTTGATATCTTAGTGTGTAAATAATCCACACACCTTATCAAGGCATCTTCTTCTCCAACTAATCCACCTTTAGTTACAATAGGTGTATTTGGATATTTACCTTCTATAATTCTTCCATAAACAGCTAGAGGCAATATTTCATCCTTAACTTCTATTCCTACAGCACTTAAAACATGAGATACAGCAACGGTTACATCTCCACCACTTGTATATAATCCACCTATCTTGTTTTCTGTTTTATCCATGACTGTTCTAGTGATTATGGCAAGTCCTGTAGATATTCTTTGAGAAATATCATCTTCTGATACATTTACATCCTTAGCAATTTGTCTTAAATCTAAAACTTCCTTTTCTTCATTTGTAGTGATAACTCCTATTGCACTATAAGCATCTAAATTATCAATCAAATAATTTACCACTCTATCTATTTCTTCCTTTCTACTTTCTTCATATACTAATTTCTCACAATTTACAAAGACTAGAAGTGGATCATACTTTAATTTAAAGTATTCAATCTGTCTTCTAGTGAGATTGGTTACACTGCCAATTGTAAGCATTATCTTCTTACCAGGACTTAATTTAGCTTCACCTAATAATTCTTTCGTAAGTGCTGATGTAAATGGTCCAGGATCTGCTGCGACTATATTTAATTTAGAATTTTTACTTGCCCTTGCTATTGTTTCAATATCCTTATCAGTTGTAGCATCAATTATAATTATCCTCTTATTGTTCTTCTTGTGCTTTAATATTTCATCTGTAACAGCCTTATCACCCTTTAAAACCTTATCTAGAGAAATTGTAGCTATATCATATTTTGATTGGTCTTCTACAAGTTTTGGTACAAATGAAGTTCTTATAGGTGTTTTATGATCCTTAGCTACATCAGTTTGTTCAAGTGGAATGGAATCTACCATCAAAAATCCACCAATAGCTACTCTTTCAGAAGAAGGAAAGGCTGGTACCATTATAACAATTTCATCATTATCTAATGTATCTAAAACAGCATCTATTTCCGCACCAATATTTCCCCTTACTGTGCTATCTATTCTTTTAGAAATCAACCTTACATCCTTATCTTTAAAGATATTTACTATATCTTTAACTCGCGTGTAAGCTCTTTTTGCTTCTATAGCCCTACTATCTGTTGTAATAGAAATTACATCAAATTCCTTATGTTTCTCCTCAGAATAATCACCTGAATCTAAAAGTGTTGCAGCCTTGTATCCTTGTCTTGCAATCAATACCCCAGTTGCATTTGCACCAGTTAAATCATCTGCTATTATAACTACCTTTGGCATTTAAATGCCTCCTTTCATCTAAACTATAGATATAGAAATATCTTTTTCTTTCATTTTTTTTACTAGTTCTTCATCTATTCCATCATCACTTATTATAAGATCTAAATCTTCTAGATTGCATATTTTTGAAAATGATTTTTTACCAAATTTCGTGCTATCTGTTACAAGTATTGTTTTATCACTAGATTCAATCATTTTCTTTTTTAACATTGCCTTTTCCATGGTAGGTGAAGTGATACCTCTTTCTATATCTACTGAACTTGTGCCTATAAAAGCTATATCTGCATAAACTTCATTTAAGAATTCTTCAGCCTTACTTCCTATGCAAGCTCCTATTTCATTTTGCACCATACCTCCAGTACAATATACCTTTATCCCTTTTGATTTTGAAAGATATACTGCTGTTAATAAATCAGTAGTAATTATATTGATGTTTTTAAAATTTCTTATCTTTTTTGCTATTTCCATAGTTGTAGTTCCAGCATCTAATATAATTGTATGACCTTCTTTTATGAAAGTACTTGAATATTCTGCTATTTTAATCTTTTGTGAAATTTGTTTTTGCTTTTTATGCTTATATGAAATTTCTTCATGAAGACTCTCAACAGGTATGGCACCACCATGAGTTCTTATAATTTTATTCTTTTCTTCTAAGTAATCTAAATCTCTTCTTATAGTCATAGGAGATACATCTATCTCTTTGGCCAAATCTTCTATAACAACCTTGCCCTTATCTTTCATATATTCAATTATATAGGCTCTTCTTTCAGCTTGAAGCATAAATTTCCACCTCTCTTGTTAATATGTAACATTTATCAAATATAAATATGTTTATATGTGTTATATATTGTTTGTTTGTGTTCGTTTGTGTTAAGTATATAATATATAAAAAGCGTTTGCAAGAATAGTTTATTATTTATCATAGTTTTTTTGTAAATATTTCAAACAATAAAAAAAGACCCATGGTTTCCCACAAGTCTTATATAAATAAATTTTCTTATTTTAACCCATCTATTGGTGTAGCATGGTTTTTAAGTATTGTATCTAAATCAACTACATTTAATTTTCCTGTAGTTTGAAGCCATACTTGAGCTTGCTCTTCACCTTGATCTGTAAATACATCTACGCTGTCTTTCCATGTAGCACGACCACATAATACTCCATTGAATTTAGAACCTGATTCTCCTGCAAGTATCAATGTCTTCTTGAATAAATCAATAGTAACACCAGCACTTAGGAATATGAATGGTAAATTAGTTGCATCGGATTGTTCTTTGAAGTATTTGCTAGCTTCTTCTTTGCTATGAACGATTTCATCATTACAATATCCTTCTACAAAATTCATATTTACTGGAACTTCTACCTTTAATACATCTACATTATATCTTTCATCAGAAAAGTCCTTCATTGCTTCTATTACCTTTTGAGGTTTAACTTTTGCATATTCTTTTCCCTTTACATCATCAATATCCTTATCATATGTTACTATTTCAAGAAAGAAGGGAATATCTTCTCCTAGACATTCAGAACCAACACGCTCTATGAATGCCTTTTTCTGATCATTTATTTTATCAGATTCATCCTTATCATAATACAAAAGTATTTTAATTGCATCTACTTCTTTTTCCTTTAATCTCTTCACAGAATAATTAGGTAATAAATCAGGAAGTCTTCCTTCTTCACTTGCATCATATCCTGTTTCTTCATAAGCCATTAAAAGTCCTACTCTATTATCCTTAGTTTCTACTGCATCCCAACCATATTCAGGATCTAGAAGGATTGCTGATGCATATTGAGTAAGTTCTTTTGATACACTTTTCTTGAACTTTTTTATTATTTCTTCTACATTTCCACCTGTTTTACCAAGCATCTTTTTAAGTGATCCTCTTTGATCTATAGCAAGTGCGTTTATTATTCCCTCATCTGTAGTTATTTTTTTCATATATTTTTTCTTATTTTCAGTTAAATTAGGCACAATATCCTCTCCTTTAAACAGTATGTTCTAATAG